>JABWAJ010000180.1 GCA_013361075.1 Saprospiraceae bacterium
ATGCGCTGACCGGGTTGTACCTGTTCCCGCGCGGTGTTGACTTCTCAAAGTATGCCGAACCCGGTTTTGAAGTATTCAATGCCAACCGCAACGTTTTTGTGCAAAACTGGACCGCCGACAAAGACGACCAGCAGAACCCGTACTGGATTCTTAACCGCGTGCCTAACTTCGATATCCGCAACCGCCTCATGACGACGGCCAGCCTCAGTCTGAAGCTGAGCAACTCCCTGAGTTTACAGGCGCGGGGCAATATGGACAAATCGTTCGACACCTACGAACAACATGCTTATGCCTCCACTCAGGCGACGCTTGCCAACAGCAATGGCCGCTTCATTTTGCAAAACAACCAGGGGACGCAGTTGTATGGCGACGTAATTTTGTCTTTGAACAAAGGCATTGGCAACCTCAGTGTGAATGCTAACCTGGGTTCCAGCATTACGGATTCCAAACTAAATACCGAATTCTTTGATTCTTTCGGCGCCGATTTGCGGTTTGCCAATAAATTCAGCCTGCAAAACATCAAACAGCCGGGGGGTACTTTCCAGCAAAGTGAAACGCGCCAGCAACTGCAATCGGTTTTCGGAAGCCTCCAACTGGGCTACAAAAGCATGCTTTATTTAGACGTGACGGGCCGCAACGACTGGTCTTCTACGCTGGCATACACCAGTAATGCCTCTTTCTTCTACCCTTCCGCAGGGCTTACAGCTGTGTTGTCAGAAATGTTTGACATGACGGGCGTAGATTTTGCTAAAGTAAGGGCTTCTTACGCTGAAGTAGGCAGCGGGGTTTTGCCTTATGATACCAACCCGTTGAATAGCATTTCTCCGGTAAACGGCCTGCAACCCAATACCGTTGGGCCATTGCCCGGCACTGAACTGCAACCGGAACTCTCCAAGTCGTTTGAGGTAGGCCTCGATCTGCGCTTTCTGAACAATCGCCTTAACTTCGACCTCACGTACTATTCTACCAGCACTGAAAATCAGCGCATTGCCATCTCTGCTCCATCTGGCAGCGGTTTTACGCGTTACATCATCAATGCCGGTGACATTGAAAACAAAGGCATCGAGGCACTGGTAACCATTGTGCCGGTGCAAACACCAGGCTTTACGTGGAACACCAGCTTCAACATCACGCAGAACAAAAACACGGTGGTCAAATTAGACGATCGCCTCAATGACGGTACGTTTTTCATCAGCGAACCCGGGGTAAGCAACTACGGCATGGCACTGCGTGAAGGGGGATCTTTTGGCGACCTTTTCGGCAAGCAATTCCAGCGCGACGCCAACGGCAATATTGTCGTGGATGGCAGCGGCAAGCCTATTCCGATGAGTGGTGCCCTGACTTTTGTAGGCAATCCAAACCCGGATTTTATGCTGGGTTGGAACAACTCTTTTACCTTCAAAAGCTTTACGGTTAACTTCCTGATTGACGGTCGTTTTGGCGGCGAAGTAATGTCCATTACCCAGGCCATGATGGATGAACTGGGCGTATCTCAGGCCACAGCAGATGCCCGCGACAATGGCGGCATTGATGTAGGCGCTGTAAAAGAAGACGGCACCGGTGCAGGCATCCTGAATGCACAAACGTTCTTCCAGGGCGTTGGCGGCCGGGCAGGCATTACGGAAAATTATGTGTACGATGCGACCAACATCCGCTTGCGCGAACTTGCAATTGGTTATAACTTGCCAAAATCGTTGGTAAGCAAACTTGGGCCGGTGAAAGGCCTGAGGTTGTCGCTGGTAGGCCGCAACCTGTTTTTTATCAAAAACGAAGCACCGTTCGATCCGGACGTATCGTTCTCTACAGGTACCGGTTTGCAAGGCGTGGATGTATTCAGCATTCCTGCAACCCGCAGCTTTGGCTTTAATTTGTCTGCCACGTTTTAAGCGATTTTGAACATCAAAAACAATTTTGACATGAAAAAGAAATTCATATTGTCGTTTGGAATTGCTGCCCTGGCATTCAGCGGACTGCTGTTTGTGCCCAGCTGTACCAGCGATTTCGAAGAAATTAACACAGATCCTTATGGCATTTCCGATGAAGACCTTGCCATTGACTTCAAACTTGTAGGCGAACCGTTCAAACAGGTTTTGCAGAACTTTTATTCTTACACGCCGGCGTGGGTGACACAATTGCAGCAAAACCTCATCGGCGACGTATATTCGGGTTACATGATGCCCCCTACGCCTTTTGCCAACAACTCGAACAACATGACCTACAACTTAGTAGATGGCTGGAACGGCGTTCCCTGGAGCACCGCTTACGGCAGCGTCATGTCGCCCCTGTTGCAGGTGGAGCAAAAAGCCGGTGACGATTTTCCGGAATTCAAAGCCTGGGCTAAAATTTGCCGCGTAGAGGCTATGCACCGCATCAGCGATATTTACGGGCCTATCATTTATACCAAATTCGGGCAGGTAACAGCCTCCGGCGGGATCGAATACGATTGCCAGGAAGATGCCTACGATGCTTTTTTTACCGATCTGAACGACGCAATCGCAGTATTGACACCGTTGGCCAGCTCGACCAGCAAACCTTTTGCCAACTTCGATTTGGTGTACGATGGCGATTTTACCAAGTGGGTTAAATTTGCCAATTCCCTGCGCCTGCGTTTGGCCGTCCGCATTTCAAAAGTGGATCCCAACCGCGCCAAACAGGAAGCAGAAGCAGCCGTTAACCATCCAATCGGCATCATCTCCTCCAATGCTGATAACTTCCTCGTTCGCAGCGATGCCGGCATTACTCACCCGCTGAACGTCATGGACAACGCCTGGAACGATATCCGCATGGGTGCGCCTATGGAATCCATCCTCAAAGGTTACAGCGATCCCCGTTTGCCTAAATATTTCGAGCCTTCTCTCGTGACCCCGGGTGTCCACAAAGGCATCCGCCAGGGCATTGCCATTGCCGCCAAAAGCGATTATCAGGGCTTTTCTACCCTGGTAGACCTTGGCAACGTGCAATTGATGACGGCAGCTGAAGTCTTTTTCCTTCGCGCAGAAGGCGCACTCCGCAACTGGAATATGGGCGGTACGGCGCAAAGCTTGTACGAGCAGGGGGTTCAGGCGTCTTTCAGCCAGTATGGTTTGGGCGATGCAACAGCCTACCTTGCCGATGGAACCAGTGCAGCCATTCCTTATGTGGATCCGGTGAATGCCGTCAACAACGTAGACGCTCCAGGCCTCAGTACGGCAACCATCAAATGGAACGATGGCGATGCCTTTGAAACAAAATTAGAAAAAATCATCACCCAGAAGTGGATCGCGATGTATCCGGACGGCCAGGAAGCCTGGACGGAGTTCAGAAGAACCGGCTATCCCAAGCTTTTCCCGGTTGTGGTGAACAACAGCGGCGGAAAAATCAGTACATCCGCCTTCATCAAACGCATCAACTTCCCGGTGAGCGAATACAGCACCAACCCCGACGAAGTGCAAAAAGCCGTACAGTGCCTCGGCGGGCCTGACAATGGAGGCACTTCGCTGTGGTGGGATGTGGACTAATGGGAGTTAAAATTAGAGATGTCGGACATTAGCTGTTAGACCTCGCCGAGTCCTCATCAACCGGCAGGATGCAGTCAGGTCATCGTCTTTTGTAAAACAACTCTATTGTTGCCCTTATTTGATTTTAAAGACATGGTTACATAGGACACAACGTTTTGAAAATCACCAGACGATGTGTTCTATGTTGCCTTGTCTGTAAACGCTGTCTATCATCCTTAAATCTCCCCAAAAACCATCTAAAATCTAACGTCTAAAATCTAATGTCTCAAATCTAATGTCTCAAAAAACATTATTCCTGTTTCTGATACTAATTATAACTGCCTGCGAAAATGCAGCACCTTCAATATTTACAGCCTTATCCAAATCAAAAACCGGGATAGATTTTCGCAATTTAATTATCGAAAAAGAAACGTTTAACATATTCAAATACCAATATTTCTACAATGGAGGAGGAGTAGCTGCTGGTGATTTCAATAACGATGGATTGCAAGACCTCGTTTTCACCGGCAATCTGGTCAAAAACCGATTGTACATCAACCAGGGTGATTTTGAATTTGAAGACATTACCGCTCAATCGGGCATCGCAGCCAAAGAAGGCTGGTGCACGGGCGTAACCACCGTGGACATCAACCAGGATGGCTGGCTCGACCTCTACATTTGCCGGGCAGGTTACCCGTTTGAGCGGCTGACGCGCAACCTGCTTTTCCTCAACGACGGCCCTGCTGCAAACGGAACCTGGAAAGGTACTTTCACAGAAAAAGCCGCCGAATATGGCCTCGATGACCCGGCTCATTCTACTCAGGCTGCTTTTTTTGACTACGACAACGACGGCGATCTCGACCTTTTTTTAATGAATCACTCGGAGGTAGCCTATTCGCGAGGTTCCCTCGAAGTTTTCCAGCTCCGCAAAAAACAAAACCCTGCAACGACCAACAAACTCTACCGCAACGACGCCGGGAAATTTGTCAATGTCACCGAAGCAGCCGGTATTATCAGTAATGTGCTGTCTTTCAGCCTCGGTCTCAGCATTACCGACCTCAATAACGACGGTTGGCAGGACCTTTTTATCGGCAACGATTTCAACGAACCCGACTACCTTTTTCTGAACCAGGGCAACGGAACGTTCCGGGAAGCAATAAGGGAGTGTTTCGACCACACCGCCATGTTTGCCATGGGCTCGGATGTGGCAGACATCAATGGTGACGGGCATTTGGACGTGGTGAATTTAGATATGCTGCCCGACGGCAATTTTTTGCAAAAAATGCACTCCGGCGCCGACAACTACGACAAAGTTTCGCTGCTCGAAAAAAATAATTTCTTTCGGCAGTACAGCCGAAACATGCTGCAACTGAACAACGGCGACGGCAGTTTTTCAGAGATTGGCCAACTCGCCGGGATTTCCAACACCGACTGGAGCTGGAGCGCCCTGTTTATGGACTTCGAAAACGATGGCGATAAAGACCTGTTCATCTCCAATGGCTACCTGCGCGACCATACCGATATGGATTTTCTCAAATTTACAGCCGATGAAATTCAAAAAATACAGCAGGGCCAGGAACACATTGATTTTAAAAAATACACGGAGCAGATGCCCCCCATTCAGCAACCCAACTACTTCTACGCGCAGGAGGGGCCGCTGAAATTTGTCAATAAAGCAGCCGAATGGGGCCTCGACCAGCCTTCTGTGACCCAGGGGGCCGTTTATGTGGATCTGGACAACGACGGAGACCTCGACCTGGTGACCAACAACAGCAATGATTACGCCACCGTATTAAAAAACAACGCTGATAAAATTGCAGGCAACAACTACCTGCGGGTCCGGCTGAAAGGCACTGCTGCCAATCCAATCGGTATAGGTGCCAAAGTATGGGTTTTTGCAGGAGGGAAACAATTTTTTCAGGAACAACAACCTGTACGCGGGTTTCAATCTACGATGGACCCGGTATTGTCCTTCGGTCTGGGTAAAATTTCAACCATTGACTCGATTCGGGTTGTATGGAACCGGGGCGAAAAACAAGTGCTGCTGAAAACGAAAATCAACCAAACACTTGAATTAGCGATTCAGGATGCAACATTAAGCCATCCATACGATGGAGGCCAATCCACCGCCTTGTGGTCCGCAGTCGCGGGTCTGGTGGATCATCGCCACCGGGAAAACGATTACAACGACTTCAAATCCCAAATCCTTCTACCCTGGTTTTATTCCAGGGAAGGGCCTGCATTGGCTGCAGGCGATGCAAATGGTGATGGGCAAAGCGACCTTTACCTTGGCGGTGCAAAAGGACAGGCGGGTGCGCTGATGATTGCCGCCGGGGGAAAGTGGCTGCCCTACCCTACCCGCGCTTTTGACGCCGATGCGGTTAGTGAGGATGTAGACGCCGCTTTTTTTGATGCGGACGGCGATGGCGACCAGGACCTTTTTGTAGCCAGTGGGGGGTACGAATTTGAACCCAAAGACAAAGCCTTGGCCAACCGCCTGTACCTGAACGACGGCAGGGGCAATTTCAAAAAAGCGCTTAATGCACTCCCTGAGTTACTGATCAGCAGTGCTTGTGCAAAACCCGGCGATGCAGATGGCGACGGCGATTCAGATGTATTTATCGGGGGCATGATCGTGCCACAGCGCTTTCCGCAGATCCCCGGAAGCTACCTCCTCCAAAACGACGGTAATGGGCATTTTACGGCCATCGCCGTACCCACTACCGGTTTGGTCAAAGACGCAGTCTGGATGGATGTGGATGGCGACCAGCAATTAGAAATTGTTGTTGCCGGAGAATGGATGCCGGTACAAGTCTTTCGCTTCCGCGAACAAAAGCCGGTTGAAATCACCAATGAGGTCATGCCCCAAAACAACTCCGGGCTTTGGCAATCGCTGCTGGCCGCCGATTTTGACGCCGACGGCGATGTGGATTTGGCTGCCGGCAATCTGGGTTTAAATTCACAATTTCATGCTGGCCCCCTTCAGCTATATTCCGGCGATTTTGATGCGAATGGCAGCGACGACCCCATTCTGTGCTATCCGGTTCAGGGGGGGGCCTATCCACTGGCTTCCCTCGAGGATTTACTGGGACAATTGCCCGCCCTCCGGAAAAAATTCACCCATTTTAAAGACTATGCCAACGCAGGCATCGAAGACATCCTGGATGCCAAACAGTTAGAGATGTGTAGCCGCATGGATGCCAACACGCTGGAAAGCAGCTATTTTGAAAATCAGGGAGGAAAATTTGTGCGCAAACCCATGCCCCTGGCTGCTCAAATCGCCCCGGTTTGCGCGATGGAAACCTTAGACGCCAATGGCGATGGCCACGCGGATTTGGTCTTAGCCGGCAATATGGCACAGGTTCGTGTAAAATTGGGTCGCTTAGATGGCAACCATGGCACAGTGCTGCGGAGCGACGGCAAAGGAAATTTTGAGGCACTGCCTGCTGCACAAAGCGGGATTCGCGTAAATGGGGAAGTGCGGGCCCTGAAAACAGTTCGGCTGGGTGAACAGGAGTACTTATTGTTCGCAACTAACAACGGCCCGATACAACTTTATGGCCGGAGCAGGCCTCCGTTAATTCAGTAGCAGCGCTATCCCATTCGATTGTAGTTACTTTAAGCTTCATTTAATATTACGGGAGCCGACGTTGGTCGGCCCTGTTTTTTTGTGGGCAGACCGTTGGTGAAAAGAACAAAAATCGCCAACTTTAGCCGTTCCAAATCACCATTCTAATGTTAAAAATCTATCTTTGAAGTTAAATGCATTGCAACATGTTTTTGAAAAAAATATCACTGACCAATTTCAAGTGCTTCTCGAATATAGAATTGTCGCTTGAAAAAAACCAAACCGAAAACCGGAAATGGACTTTGGTTTTGGGTGAAAATGGGACAGGTAAAAGTAACATGCTGAAAGCAATTGCATTGGTGACATCAGGAAGCAATGCTTTAGGTGAGCTTTTGGGGGATGTAGATAGTTGGATAAAATTCAATGAAAAAAGCTGCTCTATTGATGCCGAATTAGAAACTCAAAAAGGTGAAGAGCGTAAAATTTCTTTACGATTTAACCGGGGTGATAATCTCTCTAAAATAATTTCAAATAATAACGAGTCTTTACATTTGATTGATGACGCAATAGAAAATGCAAGTAGAAACTATTTTGTTGTTGCTTATGGTGCAAGCAGGCGCTTATCTAATGATGAATTTCCTCATTCTGATAAACCCAGGCATAACCGTTCTTTGAATGTTAGAAATTTATTTAACAATGCGTCTACTTTAAATCCTCTTACAGCATGGATTATTGGCTTAGATTATCGTTCCGGTAATGAAGGAATAGCACTGGTTAAAGAAGCATTAAAAGGTGTTTTGCCCGGTATATCGTTTCATTCCATTGACAAAGATCAAAAGCAAGTTCTTTTTGAAACTGTTGACGGCGTCATTCCCTTAGACCAGTTGAGCGATGGGTACCAGAATATGGCTGCATGGATCGGCGACTTGCTTTTTAGAATTACAGAAACTTTTAAGGATTATAAAAAACCATTAGAAGCAAGAGGCTTATTGTTGATTGATGAAATTGATCTCCATTTACACCCGAAATGGCAGCGTAAACTATATGATTTCATTGGGGCTAAGCTTCCAAATTTCCAGGTAATTGCCACCACACATTCTCCGCTTACTGCTCAGCAGGCTGACGAAGGAGAGTTGTTTGCCCTGAAAAGAAATGATAAGAATATCATTGAATTAGTTCCATTTAATGGCTCTCCAAAATCGCTTTTGGTAAATCAATTATTAATGACGCCTGTATTTGGCTTGGAAACAGATGAAAGCTACGAAGTACAACAAACAAAAGAAAAATACGAAGAATTAAAATCAAGAGGGGATTTGTTAAGTAGCGATGAAAAAAACAAACTAAAAATTGTAAAGCAAAAACTAAAAAAGACATTACCTAAAAGAGAAACGCTGGCCTCAAGTAAAAAAGAGATGGCCTTGTTAGAAAAAATTGAGACAATGTTGAAGATTAAAGAATAGATTATGATTCCTTTAGAACGCAAGAGAACAACAGAGATTATTCCATCAAAATTCAGGAATCCTTACAAAAAGAGAAAGGATAAAGAATTGATGATTGCCCATAGAGCGTTTTTGAATAACCCCGGCAAAAAAATTGTATTCAAAAGTTCATTTTGGAAAACGGCCAAAACACAGTTAAAAAAAGAAAGCAACAACAAGTGCGCATACTGCGAAGCAAATACCGCCCTCGTTGCTCATGGTGATGTTGAGCATTACCGACCCAAAGATACCTACTGGTGGCTTGCTTATACTTATGATAATTTTTTATATGCCTGCCAAATCTGTAATCAATCTTATAAAAGTGACAATTTTCCGATTGAATCAAATCAATATCCTCCACCTCCTATTACAGTCAATACTACAGATCAAGAAATCAATCAGTTAGTCGGCAATATTTCTCCAGACCCAATTGACATTACATTGAATTATGGTCTTCAAAGATATATTGATGAACACAGGTTAGAAATGGCGCTTTTGTTAAACCCCTATTTTGACGATCCTACGGCCTACTTTGCTTATGAAGCAGATGACACCATTGAAGAAGTACGGATAATCCCTTCAAAGCCAGAATATTTTAAATACGTTGAAGCCGCAGAAAAATATTACGGCATCAATCGTATTGAGTTAAAAAATGCGAGGTATTCAATTTATAGAATATTCAGGATACTCAAAACAGTTTATCCTATATTACCTGATATACCCGAAAAAAATGAAATCAAAAATCGCATTCACGACATGCTTTCTGATAGGCAAGTATTTGCTGGAATGACCAGATATTTTGATAATAAAATCTAAAACCACCACTCATGTCCAATTCCCGCCGCAAATTCATTCGCCAGACTTCCGCTGCCGTACTTGGTGCCGGTCTCACTACGATGCTGCCTTTAGACGCTATTGCGCAAATCAGACGCCGCGTTTCAGCTAACGACAAAATCAACCTCGGCCTCATTGGCTGCAAAGGCATGGGCTGGTCGAACATGAACGCCCTGCTAACCAACATCCCTGA
>JABWAJ010000181.1 GCA_013361075.1 Saprospiraceae bacterium
GTTCGAAAATTGTTTTTCAACGCTTAGCATGAGAAACCAGCCTTTCACGAGAGGTGTGAGGCATAAAATCAAGGTTATGAGACCCAATTGGACAGGGGTTTACCCTGCTGTAACGACAAATTTTTTTGCAGACGAATCGCTTGATCTGGCTACTTTTTCCAGAAACATCGAAGCACAACTTGCCGCAGGCGTCCACGGCATTATTGTATGCGGCTCTTTGGGAGAAAACAGCACCCTTAGCTTCGACGAAAAATTACTGCTGCTGGAAACCGCTAAACAAACGGCAGCAGACCGCGTGCCGGTAATCATCTGCTTAGCGGAATGCAACACCAGTGAAGCCATTCGTTTTGCGAAAGCAGCCGAAAAATCTGGTGCTGATGGCTTCATGATGCTACCACCTATGCGCTATCATTCGGATGACCGCGAAACCCTGCACTACCTGCATCGGGTTGCCGACGCAACCGATCTGCCGGTCATGCTTTACAACAACCCCGTAGCTTACAAGACTTTTTTGTCTATTCCGATGCTTCGGGATTTGGCTCAAAACGCACACTTTGAATCCATGAAAGAGTCAACTGGTGATATCCGTTACCTCACTGACCTCATTAATGCTTTTGGTAGCCGCTTTAAAATCCTCTGTGGTGTTGACGACCTGGCTTTCGAGAGTTTAATCATGGGTGCCGATGGTTGGGTCGCTGGCCTTGTAGTGGCTTTTCCCGAAGAAACAGTAGCCATTTATGAGTTGGCCAAACAAGGACGCATATCCGAAGCCAGGGATATTTATCGCTGGTTTTTCCCCCTCCTGCATCTGGATATTGGGACTAAATTTGTGCAAAACATCAAATTGGCAGAAGCTGCTACTGGCATGGGTTCCGAAATGGTACGGCAGCCCCGGCTCCCTCTGGTTGGTGCTGAACGCGATCAGGTATTGCAGGTCATTGAAACGGCACTGGCAAATCGCCCTGTGCTTCCAAAACGTTAACCAGCATGGATTTAATGGGCAAACAATTTATTGGCTACGGTCGCAGCAGTGAAGGAACCGCTACTTTTCAAACCATGGATCCTTCAACCGGGCAGGCATTGCCAGGCACGTTTTATGCAGCAAGTCCAAAAGAAGCCGATCAGGCAATGCAGTTGGCCTCAGCAGCATTTGAGGCATACAAAAATGCAGGAGGTATTTCCAGGGCTGCTTTCCTGAATGCCATAGCCGACGAAATTCTGGCGCTTGGCAATGCTCTGATCCAGCGGGCCATGGCCGAAACAGCCTTGCCACAGGCAAGGCTCGAAGGCGAACGCGGCCGCACAGTGGGGCAGTTGCGGTTATTTGCTCACTACCTTGAAGAAGGCTCGTGGGTAGAAGCCCGCATTGACCCTGCCCTACCGGATAGGCAACCATTGCCCCGGGCTGACATCCGCAACATGCTGACGCCACTGGGCCCGGTAGTGGTTTTTGGCGCAAGTAATTTCCCACTGGCATTCTCAACTGCCGGTGGCGATACGGCTTCGGCCCTGGCTGCCGGATGTCCCGTAGTCTTCAAGGCGCACCCGGCCCACGCCGGTACCTGCGACCTGGTGGCCCGGGCAATTGTGGCAGCAGCTCAAAGAACGGGCATGCCGGAAGGCGTTTTTTCCCTGTTGTTTGATCCTGGCCATGAAACTGGTTCAACCCTCACGCAGCATCCATTGACCCGTGCCGTTGCTTTTACCGGTTCGCAAAAAGGAGGCATGGCACTGTACCATCTGGCGCAACAGCGTATGGAACCCATTCCGGTTTTTGCCGAAATGGGCAGCATCAATCCGGTAATTCTGTTTCCCGAAGCCCTGCAACAACGTTCAGCAGCCCTTGCAACCCAACTCGCAGCATCGGTCATCCTCGGTGTTGGTCAATTCTGTACCAATCCTGGCCTGATCCTCGCCATAGAATCGCCTGAACTCAATGATTTTTTGGAACAATTGGGCACAGCCATAGAAGTATCAGCACCAGGGGTAATGCTCAGTGCCGGGATTCGGGAAAATTTCAGTGCTTTGGCGGCAGAAATGTTGGAGCAAAAAGGCGTAGAAGTCGTCGGAAAATCAAAAAGTCAGACCAACGAACACCAGGCAGCCCCCCTCATTGGTAAGGTCAGTGCTGCCCGGTTTTTGGAAAACCCTCGTTTGCACGAAGAAGTATTCGGGCCTTTTTCATTAATGGTCACCTGTAAGGATGTTCGGGAACTGTCACAGATCATTCAGGCGCTGCCGGGCCAGTTAACAGGCACACTGATGGCAGAACCTTCTGAAATAGAAAATTATGAAGGGATCGTATCCCTCCTCCGCAATAAAGTCGGCCGGTTAGTTTTTAATGGTGTACCAACTGGTGTGGAAGTGGGCCACGCCATGCAGCACGGTGGGCCATTCCCGGCGACGACAGATAGCAGATTTACTTCGGTAGGGACTGCCGCAATCCGGCGTTTTGTACGACCTGTGGCCTATCAGGATTTCCCGGATGCCTTATTGCCAGATGCCCTGAAGCGAAACAATCCGCTGAATATCTGGAGATTGACAAATGGAGAGTGGAGTAAATCATAGTCTATACGATCAAAAACACACATGGCAACCAAAACTTTTTTCTGCATTGACGCCCACACCTGTGGCAACCCTGTGCGCCTCGTGGCTGGCGGCGGCCCCATCCTGTACGGGCAAAACATGAGCGAAAAGCGCCAGCATTTTTTGCGGGAATACGACTGGATTCGTCGCGGACTAATGTTTGAACCCCGGGGCCACGACATGATGTCGGGCAGTATCCTTTACCCGCCACATGATCCGGAGAATGATGTGGCGGTACTTTTCATCGAAACAAGCGGTTGCCTGCCTATGTGCGGCCATGGCACCATTGGCACCATTACCATCGCCATTGAGCACGGCCTCATCCAGCCCAAAACTCCCGGAATCGTGCGCATGGAAGCACCAGCGGGGTTGGTACACATTCGCTATGAGCAATCCGGCACGAAAGTTACCTCTGTCAGGCTGACCAATATTCCTTCCTTTCTCTTCGCTGAAAACATTCAGGTGGAATGCCCGGACCTTGGCTTCTTAAAGGTAGATGTTGCGTATGGCGGCAATTTTTATGCCATTGTGGATGTGCAGGAAAACTTCCCTGGATTGGAGCATTTCAAAGCCGAACAATTGGTGGCATGGAGTCGCGAGCTGCGCAACCGGATCAATGCTACGCATGAATTTGTCCACCCACTTGATCCCACCATCAACGGGCTCACCCATATTGAATGGACCGGCGCGACCATTTCGTCTGAAGCCAGCGCCCGCAATGCAGTTTTTTACGGAGACAAAGCCATTGATCGTTCACCCTGTGGCACAGGTACTTCGGCGCGCATGGCTCAATGGCACGCCCGTGGTAAGTTGAAAGCAGGAGACTTATTCATTCACGAAAGCATCATCGGGAGCCAGTTCATCGGTCGGGTAGAAGGCATTACCAAAGTTGGTTCTTATCCTGCAATTATCCCGTCTATTGAAGGCTGGGCACGCGTGTACGGGCACAATACGATTACAATTGACGAAGAAGATCCTTATGCCTTTGGTTTTCAGGTGATTTGACTCCTATTTCAGTGTCTCTTCGAACAACTTGTAAATCCGTTTGTACTCATCCGCCCAACTGCTGGGTTCCACAAACCCGTGGTCTTCCATTGGATAAACGGCAAACTCCCAACCATCTTTGCCCAGCTCAATCAGGCGTTGCGACAAGCGTACCACATCCTGAAACTGCACATTCGTATCCACCATGCCGTGCAAAATGAGCAGGCGGTCTTTCAACCCCTCGGCATGGTAGATTGGGGAACTGCGAGCATAGGCAATGCTGTCCAATGCCGGTGTATTCAGGATATTGGCCGTATAAGGGTGGTTGTAGTGCGCCCAATCGGTCACTGAGCGCAGGGCCGCACCACTTTTAAACGTACCTGGCGAAGTGAATAATCCCATGAGGGTGATGAAGCCGCCATAAGAGCCGCCGTAGATGCCGATGCGTTTGGCATCCACACCCAATTCCTTTACGAGATAGCGGGCACCGTCTACATGGTCGTCAAGATCTTTGCCTCCCATATACCGGTAAATGGCCGTGCGCCAGTCGCGCCCATAGCCACTGCTGGCCCGGTAATCAATATCCAGCACGGTGTATCCGTTGTCGGCCAGGTAATTGTGGAACATAAACTCGCGGTAATAAGTGCTCCACCATTTATGCACGTTCTGCAGGTAACCGGCACCATGTACAAAAATGACTGCGGGCCCTCCCTTTTTAACTTTTTCAGGGCGGTAGAGCCGGGCCGGCACCTTCACGCCATCGCGGGCTGTAAACCAGATAATTTGAGGATCGCGCCATTTATAGTTATCAAATTTGACCGTAGTGGATTTCGTCAGTTGGCGCATGGCAGCACCTGGTTTGTTTTCCATAACGTACAATTCCCAGGGGCGGTTGCTGTAGGAGTGTCGTACTGCAAGTAGTTTCTCATCCGGGGAAAGGCTTACCTCGTTAGCTCCTGTTTTTGCTGTGATTTTTTCCAGATTGCCGCCGTTCAGGGGCAGGCGGTAGAAATGTTGTTCGTGCGGCCCTTCTGCGTTGGCGGTAATATAAAACCACTGTTTGTCTTTAGACAGGAAAGCGTCCAATACTTCAAATTTCCCATTTGTCAGTGCTTTTTTCTCCAGAGTTTCTACATCCTGTGTGTAAAGTTGGGAAAAGCCGGTAGATTCCGACTGGAACCAAATGCGCTTGTTGTCAGGCATCCAGCCGATATTGCCCGCCGAAAAATTAGAGCCGACACCGGGGCCACCCACCCAGGCATCGTCGTGCTGCCGGTCAAGCAATTTAAGTTTGCCGGTTGACAGGTCAAGCAGCAGTATCCATCGGTCTTTGTTATCCATAGCACGCACGACGACGACAGCTTTGCCATCTTCCGAAAAAACCGGACCGTGTACCATCACTTCACGCGGATTTTTATACTTCGGATTGTAAGCGGTAGTGTCTTTGTGGTATTCGGCCAAATAGGCGGGCTTTTCGTAAATGCCCGCTATTTGCTTGACATCCAATACATAATGCGTATCTCTATCAATATCATAAACCCCCGTTTCGTAAGTATCTCCGGCTGTACCCACTTTCTGCCGGGCATTCAGGTCTTCTATATAGCCCGATTCGGTGACGAAATCGGGTACTTTAGTGCCTTTGCCACGCGATGGAGTGCTGAGGCGGTAGGTGATGTATTTCATATCCGGGCTGACCTGCAGGTTCGACAATTGTTGGCGTTCGCCATAGGTAATTTCGCGTGGGCGCCTGGGTTCGAGGGTTTTGCTGCGGCGATCACGGGTTTCGCGGGTGGCTTTGCGCTCAGCCAGCACGTCAAACCATTCGAGCTGGTCGTTTTTCAGCCACTGCTCCTGGTCTGAAAGCGGAGATTCGGACTTGGCCGGCCCACGCCGGAAATCGGTCAGTTGCTGCAAGGTACCGCCTGCAATTTCCCAGGCGTAAAGGTTGTTGCCTTGCTGGTAAATGATGTATTTTTCATCTCCGGAAAAGCGGGCATTGCTTTCACGGTCCACGGTATTGGTAAGCTGCCGCTTCTGACTGCTGTTGAGGTCTAACAGGAAGAGGTCGCCGTTTTTGCCGTAAAGTTTTTGTGATCGGTTTTTGTTATACACGCCGCCTTCCGGTAGCTCACGGAGGGCTTCCGGCGTCAATTTTTGCGGCAGACCGCCTTCAATCCCCACAGAATAGGTGCTGCGCAGGGTGTCGAGATCCGGATTCCACGAAAAGTAGATCGTTTTGCTGTCTTCCGACCATGAGACATCCTGCGGAGCAAAACCAGTAAACCGTTCGCCCTGCATAAACTGTTCAATTTTTAGCACTGAGCGATTGGCCGGTTTTTGTGCGATAAGCGGCACCAGCAATGCAAGGGAAAAGATGGTTAAGGTAAAAAACCTCATGATCGGATGGTTTGGTGTGGGACGAAGATAGAAGGGATTTTGATAATTTGAGTATTCTGAGATTTGGTTATTTGAGGATTTGACTGGGGTATTAAAAGCTCAAATGACTGAACTTCACAAAGAGTATGCTTTATGACATATTCTTAATTCTGGCAAAAACTACCCAAGTGTGTAGGGGGGGATATCAAAATCTGAGAGTAGCTTTTCCCCCTTGAAGCGCAATACAGATTGTGGAGGCTTGGTTTCAAACAATCTGTGACTTCTGTCAAGCTATGAAGATGTATGAAAAACCGCCCGACATGCCCCTGCCTGCCATTATTTTACCCGACATAAACACCATTTTATGTTGGGAGATCTTGATACTGCTGCTGTTTGCATCGGGAATGATACTTGTATGGAAAACAGCAAAAAAACGCATTGAGCATCAGGTTTCTCAGCGCATTCGTCAACAAATTGCGCACGATTTTCACGACGAACTCGGCGGCAAACTTTCTATCATCTCCATGTATGCTGAACTAACGAGTCAACAATTAGACCGCGATCCGGAAATAGCCAAGGCCTATCTCGGCAAAATTTCAGTGCATGCCAGTCGCCTCTACGAAACCGTCAAAGATATGTTGTGGGCCTTGAATCCGGACCTGGACAACAGCCACGACCTGCTGCTCAGGTTGAAGGATTTTGGGGAAGAACTGTTTGCCGACAGCACCATCCAGTTTTCGGCAAAATCCAGCGGAGGCCTACAGGGACTTAAGCTTTCTTTAGACCAAAAACGCCACCTGCTCCTGCTGTTTAAAGAAGGCATGCACAATGTGCTCAAACATTCCGGAGCAAAACTTGTCCTGCTGGAAGCAGCGATCATAGGAAGTGAGTTCGTTTTTTCCCTGAGTGATGATGGAAGAGGGTTTGATCCCCAAGCGATTTCTGCAGGCGAAGGCCTGAAGAGTATGAAAAACAGGGCAGCAAAATTAGGGGGTGCCATCCGGATGGAATCCAATAAACCCGGTTCCAGAATTGAGGTTCGCATTGCCTTGCCTGCCGGGGGTCAGTTGGGGTAAACATAGCCAAAATTAAAATTCACCGTTGAAGCAACGATTTGTAACAAACTGTGTCCTTAATCACGTCAATAGGATAAAAAAGAGAACCATAGCCTTCCAAAAAACCAAAATTGCCGAATGACCGCCTGGCGTTTGTTCGGATTAGCACTCATTCATCCGACTAAAACACACAAAGCTATGATCTCTGTTGCTATTGTGGATGATCAAAGAGACATCCGCGAAGGCTTGCAGAAACTACTCGACATGACCGATGAGTTTCGCTGCCTTGCTACTTTTGAGGACGGCCTGACAGCGTTGTCTTCACTCCCGGGGCTCCGTCCCGAAGTTGTTTTAATGGATATTGACCTGCCTGGCATGTCGGGCATCGAATGTGTACGGGCACTACGGCAAAACCTGCCGGATGTTCACATCATTATGCTTACGGCTTACAGCGACGACGAGCACATTTTCCAGGCGCTGAAAGCAGGCGCTTATGGCTACCTGACCAAAGGCGTTTTCCCATCTAAAATTCTTGGCGCAATCCGGGAAGTGCGTACCGGCGGCTCGCCCATGAGCTCACATGTGGCTCGAAGAGTAGTTTCTTATTTCAGTGAAGCGTACAATCCAATGCTGTCCTTGTCAGCTCGTGAGCAGGAGGTGCTGGATTTGCTCTGCGACGGGCAGAGTTATCGCGATATCGCCAAACAAATGTTCGTAAGCCCGAATACCGTGCGTTTCCACCTGAAAAACATTTACAAAAAATTACAGGTAAATTCGAGGCACGAAGCCGTAGCCAAGGCAACCAGGATGCACGTGGCATAAAATGATTCAGGGTTTTACCGGCCAAAGGCCCGCTGCTTTGCCCACACACTGTACGGCTTTCTGTATCGCTTCCTGCTGTTCAGGTGTCAGCGTAAATGTTCGTTTTTGCTTTTTATAAACAATGCGTATCTTGTCTATCTTGTTGTAAACGAGCTGGTAAAACAAATCAATTGGCACCACACAAGTATGCTGATAGATGCGCATATTGGTTCCTTTGTCAAAAGTTCCCTGGTCGGGTACATTGTACAGCGGGATTACTTCTGTTTCTGAGTCTAACAATTTTATGAATACATTGTAATCGTTTGTAATAGACTGATAGTCATACTCAGGTATGGCCAGCGTCATAAAAAAGCTGTTGATGCTGTCGTTCTCCGTGTACATAAACAGCAGTTTGCCTTCGTCAATGATTTTTGGCCCGTTCTCTGTTTCAAAACGGCTGGGAATAAACAATCCAAAACTAACTGCTTCAGCACCAATGGTGCGAAGGCTGTCAAAATCGTCCAATTCATCAAAAGCCAGTTTGCAGGGCGCTTCTTTTTTTTCAGGTGCTTTTGCTTTTTTAGTTTGAGCGGTTGCGCCAATGCTTGCTCCCAGGCAGAAAACCATCAAAATAACAGAGCCGATTGTTTTATTCATTGAAGTAGTTTTTTATAACGAGCATGTTGCGATGGAACTCACCACCAATCTATTAAACGCTAAAAAGCAAAGGTAGGTCTTTCTTCAAAAAAAACAGAAAGCGCATAATCCGGATTGGATTATGCGCTCCTTTTATGATCCGGAAGTCCCGGTTCAGTCAAATTACCCATCAGGAGAAAAATCCCTTCCGGGCAAGTATTTAGTTAGTACTTAATGGAAAATTTGTAATTATCGTTGTTGTCGTTCGTAGTGTTGTTTACCTCATCAACTTTGATCAGGTAAATTTTCCCATTCGCTTTGACGGCAAACATATCTCCTACGACCAGGGCAAGGGTCATGTCTGTTACAGTAACAGCGTTTCCGTTGCAATCGATAGCCTGGTTTGTATCGCCAATCGCCGAGCCGGTATCAAAGGCAGCCGAAATGATCTCTTTATTGTTAGCATTTGCAAAAGAGAAGTTCTCTACCATTTCTGCACGTACTCTCCTCATTTCTGCGCCATTAACGGTACCAATTTGTTTACGCCAGTTGGAGGCATTTGGTTGGCTGCAATCGATGCCTACGTCGCGGATCTCTGCGGCTGGGTCATCTGACCCCGTACCTTGTCCGTTATCAAGATTTAAACCTCCCGTACCTACAGGACCAGCCTGGTTGAGCAATACGCCCGTAAGGCTCATCTCAATCGGCGTTGTTGGAGGCGCTTTGCTGGTAATGGTGAGCGAAACAGCATCTTTCAGCCCGCTTTCGTCAGCAACTTCTACTTCATAAGTGCGAACAGCGCCTACAGTATTGACGGAAGAAATTTCAAATTCATACGTAACGCCATCTTTATCAGCGCCGGTAATCAGGAATGGGTTGTTGGCCAGCAGCGCACCACCATTGATGGTAAAAAAACTGGTACCTAATTTTACGTCATCTTCATAGAGTGTTACTGATTGTAACTTGTTATCGCCGGTAAGCAAGGAAACCTTAATCTTAAAGGTTTCGCCGGCAACAACATCAGCATTGGCATCCAGAAAGCCGGATTCTGTGACGAAACGGGCGTCTAGCCCACTCGGATCGGTTGGTTCGCCCTCATCAGGATTAC
>JABWAJ010000182.1 GCA_013361075.1 Saprospiraceae bacterium
GTTTGTTCCAGATCAATGAGCAGGTTCATGGACAGTATTTTTTTTCTGAAATTGCGCTTGTCCAAGTCTGTTTCCAGAATGGCTTCATACAAGTGTTGCAAGGCTGTCAGGGTAAACTGCGGCGGCAATAATTCAAATCCGACAGGGCGGGTACGCACCAACCATTTTAGTCGCTGAAAACAGGCATTCAGGATTTCAATGTGATCAAAAGCCAGATCGTTCACTTTAACAATCGAATGCCATTGTGCTTTTTGAGCAATGGAAGCCGGTTGCAGGTTGTAATCACTGATCTTAACTAAGGAAAAATAGGCAATGGTGATGACGCGGCCAAAAGGGTGGCGATTGATGGCACCAAAAGTCTGGACTTGTTCCAGATATACATTGCGCAACCCGGTTAATTCCTCCAATACCCGTTTTGCTGCCGTATCAAGATCCTCATTAGGATACACAAAATATCCGGGTAAGGCCCATTTGCCTTTGTATGGGGCTTCGCCTCGTTTGATCAGCAGTATTTTCAAATCCCCTTCGTCAAATCCGAAAATGACATTGTCAACGGTGAATGCGGATTTGAAAAAATCGTTGAATTCAGTCATGTTTTTTGCTTGCTGTTGTTTGATGATGCCCCAGCGGGTAACTGGATCGAATCAGGATTTTTTTCAGATTTCGCCCTGTCGTTCCATATAATATAAGCCAAAACGCCGATGGGGCGAAAAATTAACCTTTTTTTGCGGAATCTACAATCAGTTGGAAGTATTTAGTGTAAAAACGACACTACGATTGTAACTTGTACCCATAAAACGCTTATCCATGCAAGTTGTCGTATTTGGAAAAACGGTTAAAGATAAAGACCTGCCCCATATTCAACATTTGTTCGATGCCCTGCACCAGGAGGGGATCAATGCGTATGTGTACAAACTTTACCTGGAAGATTTAAAAGGGGTGATCAACTTCAGGCGGGATGTAGGCGTATTCGAAGGTTATCTTGATTTCAGCGTTCACAAAATTGATTTTTTCATTGCCCTCGGGGGCGACGGCACCATTCTGGAAGCAGTCACACATGTTCGTGACAGTCAGGTTCCCATTGTAGGCATTAACCTGGGACGGTTGGGGTTTTTAGCCAGTATTGAAAAAAAGCGGGTGGCCAATGCCATCCATTTGCTGAGCCGGGGGATGTATGCCTTAGATGAACGGGGGCTGCTTTATTTAGAATCGAACCTGCCCATTTTCGGAGAAACGCGGTTTGCGCTCAACGATTGCACCATTCACAAGCGCGACACCTCCTCCATGGTTACCATTCACACGTATGTTAACGGTGCTTATCTGAATTCTTACTGGGCCGATGGCCTCATCATCGCTACTCCGACGGGCTCCACGGGGTATTCCCTGAGTTGTGGCGGCCCTATCATTTTCCCTACATCGGATAATTTCGTCATCACTCCCGTTGCGCCGCACAATCTGAGTGTGCGCCCCGTAGTAATTTCCGACAATTCAGTCATTTCTTTTGAGGTAGAAGGCCGTGCCGAAAATTTTCTCTGCACCCTCGATTCCCGTTTTGAAATCATTACTGCGGCCCATCAATTGGCGGTAAGGCGCAATGAGTTCAACATCAAACTGGTACAGCTACAAGAGGTTGGTTTTTTGCAAACCATGCGCAACAAGCTTGCCTGGGGAGCAGATTCCAGGAATATGTGACCAGCTAAGGGAATTTGGTCTTTTAAAAAACAATACTTGCAAATTTAACTTTGCAGGAATAAAAGAGAATGTGAGTTATGAGTCAGGAAGCATTGGATAAACTCTGGAAAATGATCGGGTTGCGGTATAAATCGCATCCGTGGCATGGCATCCCCATCGGCAAGGAGGTTCCGGAGGTAGTGACGGCATTTATTGAGGTAATCCCCTCAGATACCGTCAAATATGAAGTGGATAAGCAAAGTGGTTATCTGAAAATAGACCGTCCGCAGAAGTTTTCCAATATAGTGCCTGCGCTCTATGGGTTTATTCCGCAAACCTATTGTAAAGACGCTGTCGGGGAATTCTGTATGATGCGAACCGGGCGAACGGATATTATCGGCGACGACGACCCGCTTGATGTTTGTGTACTGACCGAACGCGAAATCACCCATGGCAATATCCTTGTGCAGGCTGTTCCCATTGGGGGGCTCCGCATGATTGACGGCGGAGAGGCCGACGATAAAATCATTGCCGTTCTCAAACAGGATGAGGTTTACGGGCAATGGCGCGACATTGGAGAAATTCCGCCCAATATAGTCAACCGCCTCAAACACTATTTCCTGACGTACAAACAATTGCCCGGAGATGAACAACGCTGCGAAATTACGCATGTGTATGGGCGCGAAGAAGCGCAGGAAGTCATTCGGCAAAGCCAGAAAGATTACCAGCACTATTTTGGCAACCTGGAAGAGGCATTGTCGCTGACACTCTTTGAGGCTTTCAACTTCAGCAAACGCCAGCAGGAGTTGTTGAAGGGGTTATAGGGCAAGCAGGGAAAAGGCAATTACCAGACTAATTTTCGCCAAAAACTATCCAGTTGTTCTTTAAGGGCCACTGCTTTGGGATGGTATTCGTTTTTTGGATCGTCCAGCACTTTGTCCAGCGCAGCGCGCAATTCAGGTTCTGCTGCCCCTTGTGCCAGTAAAATCAAAACCCGGTTCCACGAAACCTGATCGCTGTAATAGCGCATACGGGTTTCATCAAGCCCGGCTGAGCGGGATAAAGTCAGCACTTCTCCAAAAGCAATGAGTGCTTCGGCATACGACTTTTTCTCCATCAGCCGGTGTGCTTCAGCGAAGCGGGCCCCGAGGCGCCCCTGCATGGTTTGTTCGCTGCCCATGGTATTCCCGACATTGGGCATTCGGTAGTAATCGGCTACCAGGCTTTCTGCACTATACCGTTGCGAAGCATACCAGCTCAATCCGGCCCCTGCCAGCAACAGAATACTTGCCGCAACAGCCAGCCTGCGCACGAATACGGGGCGGAGCGTTTTTACAATTGCTGTTTTTTCAGTGGTAGCTGCACTTTGATGGACGGTTTCCCATCCGGTCATTTTGTCCCGCAATTGTTCCGACCGCAATGCGGCTAATCCCTCCAGCACCGGCGCGAGTGCCGCTTCATTTTCAATGAGTTGAGCTTCTGCTTCCCATCCTGCTATTTTGTCGCTATAGGCCTGTGAGCGCAGGGCTGCCAGCCCGTCGAACAACCTCCGGTATTGGGCGGTGTCGGCCTGTAAGGTATCATCTTTTGCCAGCTGCGCTTCAAAACGGGCTGCCGCACCGGCCTCCAATTGTCCGGCTAAGTATTGTTCAATGATCGCGATGTCGTAATCTTCCGTGTGCATCATCTTTGTTTTAACCAGGCAAACTTGCCTGTTTATTTCAACAACTCCTTCATCTTCTGAAGGCAATCAAACTTCCGCTTTCGTGCAGCGCCTTCACTGGGCAGGCCGAGGTTTTCGGCAACGGCTTCCATCACAAATTCTTTGATGTACACCATTTCCAGCAAGGAGCGACACGGTTCACCGATGCGGTCGAGCAGGGCACGTGCCATTTTGGCTGCCGCTTCCTGGTCGGCAATCCTGTCAGCAATGGGTGCGACCGGTTCATCCGGGATCTGGTCGTCCCAGCCGGCTGTGTTGCCGCCTTTTCTCCGGTGCAATACCTTACCGATACCAATCAGGTAGGTTTTAAGGTTGCTCTGAAGCGGAGCTGCCAGTTTGCCGGTAGTAGCATTGTAGTGAAAAACCACCATAGCGTCCTGCAACAGTCCGGCTGCCTCTTCCGGGGACATGCGCCCATATTGCATAAAAAATGCCCGAAAAGGACCGCGGTGCTTGTCGTAGAACTGCTGCCAGACTGCTTCTCCGCCATTGCGCAGCAAATTCAGCTGGTTCTCATCTTCCTTATAGTTGCTCATTGATCGTTGCTTTGTTCGATGCGTTACAAATTTCCGTTTTTTTTAGCGCTTATCCAGCATTTCAAATGTAGTGCAGGAAATCTTATGGCCACTACACCACTTTCAATGCTCTTTCTTCGAGGATGGATGCAGGCAGGCAGGCCAGAATTTCGTCTTTCAAAGCTTGAATGAGGCGCTTTTTGATGTAATCAGGCTGTGTGACCAGCATGATTTCGCGGGCAGGAGCAGGCGATGCAAAACTGCGCAACATGAAGCGATGGTCTTTGGGCAGGGTCATGGCGGCAAGTTCGGGCAGGATGGTATAGCCGAGTTTCATTTCTACCAATCGTTTCAGCGTTTCTAAGCTGCCTGCTTCGTAGCGAAACTGTTTGCCGCAGTCTCGTTCCTGATCGCACAACTGGCGAATGCTCGTGCGCAGGCAATGCCCTTCCTGCAACAACCATAGGTCTTCGGCGTTCAACTCATCAGCCATAAGCCCCTCTTTTTGTGCAGTATCCGAGGTATAAACGAAAAAAGCTTCAAAAAAAAGCGATTGTCCTTCTAATGATTTGTCTGGCAGGGGGCCTGCCATGACAGCTGCATCAACAGCGCCGGTTTTGAGTTTTTCCAGCAGGGTTTGGGTAAGATGTTCGGTCACCGTAAATTCAACAGACGGATATTTCAATACGAAAGATTCCAGAAAATAAGGCACTAAGTAAGGGGCCAAAGTCGGGATGATGCCAACGCAAAGTTTGCCGTTGAGGGCTGCCTGGCGTTCTTTGACCAACTCGTGCAGACGGCCTACTTCGTTCAGGATTTTTCGGGCCTGTCGGATCACGGTTTCTCCGATGTCGGTCGGGACTACCGGTTGACGGCTCCGGTCAAATATTTTACAATCCAGTTCTTCTTCTAATTTCTGAATCATCATACTCAGTGTGGGCTGTGTAACGTGGCACCCTTCTGCTGCTTTTGCAAAATGCCGGAGGTTGTCCACTGCGGCGATGTATTCCAATTGCTGAATGTTCATGTCTCATAGATTTTGTCAATTCCGACATCAAAATTATCAGTTTGATTGATTAGTTCCAAAAAACTATCTTTGGCAATCGGAACTTTTGTCGGATTTAAGGATCAAGTATTATAAATGTCGTGAAATAATTTTAGAGGCTGCTCATCTGATTAAGGTGAGCAGCCTTTTTTTGTAGAAAAATTTCCTGCCCAGACAGACGCCTCTCTAAGTTTTTTGATGTGAAAAGATTAAATTTGGCGTACAGCTTCATAACATGAGTACTGCTAACATCCAAAAAAGGAATCACTATGAAAAAAGGAATCCTGCCCTGCCTTATGCTTTTACTTTTCACTGGTTTTTCCTGCCTTTTCGGGCAAACCGAGTCAGAGGAAAAATCGATTTGGGAACAATTGATAGAAAAGCGCAACCCACTCAAACCCATTGGCTTTGGATTTGATTCGGAATGGATTGCCGTGAAGACGACTGAAACAGAAAAATTACTGCAGGTTCTGGACTTGAAAAACTTAGAAAAATCCAATTGGGTGGAAGGAACCCTGAAAACGAACAAAGGCTATGTTTTTGTCCTGCCACCGGTTGGGGGCTGGATATTGATTTCAAGTTTTGATCTACCTTCTCCGGATTCCCGCGACGAAAAGGAAGCATCCAGATCCAGAGCTTTGCTGAATCAATTGAGCAAAAGTTTCGGCGAAGCCCAAATGTTTGGAAGTCTGCGTTCATCCAGCTCGGCGTTTTGGATGAAATCCGTCAACGGTTCAATAGAAAGGCTGTATAGTATTGTGCGCAATCACAGCACAATAGAGGGAAAACCAACCCCGGTAGAAGCATCCTGGACCCTATTTGACAGCAGTTCACCAGACGCGGAAACAGACGAATATTGGTTCAGCGCACTTTCGCCAGATATGGAAACGGTAATGGAAGTGGCAGAAAGCTGGAGCATTAACCCGTTGAAAGTGGAAACTTATAAAGGATTGGCCGAATACGGCTACACCGGAATTCTGAAAAAAGAGTGAATGGGTGCAGCTTTGTCAACTTCCCTCCCCTATCCTCGCCCCATAGTCGGTTTTCAAGCCGTCTAAACTCACGGCATTTTTTTCAAGAATGTATTCCTGAAGGGCATCTTCTCCTTTTTTAGAACCCCAGTCGGCTAAAATGGTGCGTTCGCCTGCGTAATCAAACAGGGGGACCCCAAATCCACAGGAAGTTTGCACCAGATCAATGTCTGCAACAAAAATCTGGCGCCTGTTGGAGGGTGGGGAAAAATGAGCGGCATATTCCTCCCAGGATGCCGACCCGGGCAACACGGCGCGTCCTTTCCCATACAGGCGCAGGATCAGCGGCGGGCCTTCAAACGAACAAAACATAAAGGTAATGCGCCCGTTTTCAAGAGTGTGAGCCGATGTTTCATTGCCGCTTCCGACGAGGTCTAAATAAGCTACCTGGTTGGCCGACAACACCCGGAAAGCATCCAATCCTTTTGGCGACAGGTTGATGTGCCCGTTGGCCTGCAGAGGTGCTGTGCTGACAAAAAACAAGTGTTGTTTTTCAATAAATGTACGGTGTGCAGGCTGTATGGATTCGAAAAATTTACCCATCGTATAAAGTTTAAGGTCACAAATTGGAGGTAATTAACAAATCCAGATCTGTGGATTTAATCTGAAAACGCTGGCCCAGATAGGTATTGGTGAGGCTGCCTTTGTAAGTATAAACACCGTGACGGAGCCCAGGGTTTGCAAAAAACAATTGTTCAATGCTATGGGTATTGCCTGCTTTAAGCAGGATGGGCGTCATGATGTTGCTGATGGCAATGGAAGCCGTGCGCGACAAGCGCGAAGCGATATTGGGCACACAATAGTGGATTACTTCATGACGCACAAAAGTGGGGCGTTCCAGGGTCGTTACTTCAGAAGTGGCAAAACACCCGCCCTGGTCAATGCTCACATCCACAATAACAGCGCCGGGGCGCATTTTGGCAACCATTTCTTCGCTCACCACCACCGGTGTGCGGCCTGCACCGGAATGGATGGCACCAATGACGACATCGGCCGTGACCAGTTCCTGTTCGAGGTAATGCGGGTTGAGGGAAGAGGTAAAAAGTGGCCTGCCTACCAAATTTTGCAATCGCTTGAGCTTGTAGATGTTGTCGTCAAACACGCGCACTTCTGCACCAAGGCCCAGGGCTGCCCGGATGGCGTATTCCGCTACGATACCTGCTCCGAGAATAACTACTTTTGCACTTGGAACCCCCGAAATGCTACCCAGCAAAACTCCCTTACCGCCACTGGTGCTGGACATCAGCTCAGCAGCCGTCAGAATGGCACTGATGCCGGCCATTTCACTCATGATGCGCACTACCGGAAAAGTGCCGGAATCGTCGCGGATGTATTCCATTGCCAGGGCTATGACCCGGCGCTGGCGCAATTTATGGATGTATTCGGATGAAATGGTCGGCAATTGCAGGGGCGAAATCAACAACTGGTTGGGGCGCATCAGGTCTATCTCCTGCAGGGTTGGCGGCGCTGCTTTCAGGATGACGTCGGCTTTGTAAACCTGTTCCTGGCTGTAGGCAATTTCTGCCGCTGCTTCGGAATATTCGTGGTCGGAAAAACTGGATTTTTCACCGGCACCGGTTTCTACCAGAATGCGGTGCCCGTGCGCCACCAGCGACGCTACGGATGGCGGAACCAACGCCACGCGGTTCTCCTGAAGGGTTGTTTCCCTTGGGATGCCGATGAACATTTTTCCAGACGCCTGATGTACAGGCATCAATTCTGACTGAGGTTCTAAATCCACTCCGGTTAAACTGCTGGGAATGGGTATGCGGCGTTCCTTCTCGCTCATATCTTCCACACGATTTGGTTGGTACTGCTCCTACAAAAATAGAATTTTCCGTTGTGTTTCATGGACTAATTCCAGCTTAATTCTGAGTGCGTCGGGTGGCAGCAGCGGCTCGATCAGTTCCGGCCACTCAATAAAGCAGTAATGCTCATCTTCTAAGTAGTTTTCTATCCCGATGTCCAGGGCTTCCCGGAGGTCTTTCAGCCGGTACAGATCGAGGTGGTAAACAACTTCGCCGGCATCCGGCAAGGGGTATTCATTCACAATGGCAAAAGTTGGACTGGATACGTTTCCGGTAGCGCCAAGAACCTGACATATAGCCCGGACAAAGGTTGTTTTTCCGGCCCCCATTTGCCCGTAAAGGGCCACTTTCCGGCGGTCGCCCATGCGCTGCACCAGAATTTTCGCTGCGTCAGCTATCCGGGTTAAATCAAAATCAATTTCCTCCATCTGAGCGAATTGTGAAATGGTAACGGTGCAATTGTTTTACATTTGAAAAAAAAACAACCAGCTATGGAAAAAAGATTGTTGTACTTGTGCCTGCTTGCAATTCCGTTTCAGCTGTTCTGCCAGGAGGAAACACCCCCCAATACTCCGGAATCGTTTACCATCGTATTGAGCCAGGACAACGCTTTTGGTTTCAATCCGTCTCTCTACGGCAGCTTCGGCATTGGCAAAGATGGCTCCTGGGACGGAATTTCCTTCACTTATTATAATATTTTTTGGACAAACCCCAGCTATGGAACCCTGATAGACGGGTCCGACCTCTGGCTGGAAACCGGCGTGGGTATTGGTGTAAGCGCCCTTTCCGGCAAAGTTTACATCAACCCGTCCATTGGCCTTACACACGGAAAGTTGCTCTCCGACAGCCCCCGGGGATCTTTTGCCGAAGGCATTGTGCCCAGTGTAGTGGCCACCTTCAACGACGGGCGGCTGGAAGCAGAAGGTTTTTTCGCCTATTACAAAGCCCTGAAAAACAAAGGCAGCAATTCCGGGGATTACCTGCTCTACTGGATTCTTCCCGGGGTTCGGGTTTCCAAACGGGTGTCGCTGGGCATGCACTTCGAGCGCTTCGACCGCATCCGCCATGCCCGCGGCGAAACGGGCAACCAATACGCCTGGCTGGGTGGCTACCTCAAATTTAACCTCAGCAACCGCTATATCTTCCGTTTTTCTGCCGGGGTTAATTCTGCCGATAACGGCATTTACAGCGATAATTTTTACAAATTGGCGGCGACGATTGTGCTGCCGTGAGCGTTGTTCGTTGAGCGTTGTTCGTTGAGCGTTGAGCGTTGTTCGTTGAGCGTTGAGCGTTGAGCGTTGTTCGTTGAGGGGAGTCGAAACGAAGTTGTTTGTTGTTCGTTGAGCTGCCGGCTGAGCCGAGTCGAAGCCGAGTCGAAGTCCAGCTTTTGGGATGATCTGAATTATGAAAAAAATCAGCTTTGCAGCTTTTTATAAATTTTGATGCCTAATTATAAATCAATAAATAAATAGCCCAATAAGATTGGCGCAACCATGCTTGAGATAGATCGCATGATTGCACTTCTCGAGCAGTTTAGAATAGATGAGAACATTACCGTTCCCACGTCCATGCTGCTCGACCTTGTGCCCTTTTACTGTGCAGATGAAATAGCCAATTTTAATGATTGTGCATTAGAGGGATTGAAGGACTATGGGGCGCAAACCAAATTGTCGCAAAGCAAAAGTGAGTATATTGCGTAAAAAAAGCAATGAACGAAGAAGAATTCTTGAAACTGGCAAAAGCGAAATACGCCGACGTTGCTTGATTACGAAAAGGGATTCGTAGAACTATGGACTGAATTAGGTCGTCAAGTAGCCCAGGCAAACCTGGGGGAAGTGGGAAAAGATCGTCGAAAAAAAAGAGAATCAAGAGCACCCTCGGAGAACTTGAAATGAGTACATGCCATCGGTATATTTCAAATATGAAGCATGCATTTGCCATTAGCCCGCTGTTGCAAAGTCACATGTTGGAGTTTGCCGATGAACAACCTTTTGAAAGGGCAATGGCTCTTTTGCAGACGGCTCTTCCGGCTGCCGAAGCGGGCGCTTCTCAAAGCCAGCGGCTCACACAGCACTTCGGCAATCTTGGGGAAACGGAAGAAATACTAAGAGCTCCTGGCTTTGCATTTGGCGATGTGTCACCTGGCAAAAAGACGGATAATGTACTGTATGTTCAGGTGGATGGTGGCCATCTTCGTACCGATGAGGGCTTTCGGGAAACCAAAGTAGGCAGGATTTTTGGCTCTGATCAACTTGTCAAAAAATCATGTGATAATGAATTAGTTAAGCGTAGAATAGCATTAAGTAGTTCTGATTATTTGGCCCATTTGGGGCATCATGCGGAATTTACTGCCCGTTTCAATCCCTTGGTTTGTGCCCATCTCAAAAAGGCACCTGGCACTAAAATGGTAGCCATTAGTGATGGAGCAGAGTGGATCGCCAATTGGCTTTTGACCACGTTTCCGGCAGCAATTATCATTCTTGATTTTTATCATGCTCTTGAGCATTTGGCCAACTTTGCCACGCAAGTTTTTAGTTCCGATTCTAGCCGTGAAGAATGGATAGAAATACGCCAAAAAGAATTGCTCGCCGGGAAGCTTGACCAGGTTATTGAAGCCATCAGGGAGAAAATGATGGGGCGTAGAGCATCTATCATCGCGAGTGCGGATAAACTCATTGCATACTATGAGAAGAACAAATACAGAATGAAATACGATGAATATCGGGCAGCAGGTTATTGTATTGGAAGCGGGGCTATTGAATCGGCAATCAGTACCGTGGTTCAGCAACGATGCAAATTAGTCGGCCAACGGTGGACAAACAGAATTACCGCTGTGCTCAATATCAGGGCCGTTTTTAAAAGTAGTAAGCGAGGAAAACTACGTGAATTGATCAATCAACAAATGGGATATGAGCGGGCGGCCTAAGCGACAATTTGGTTTGCGCCCCGACAATTTGGTTTGCGCCCTGTGTTACTCCGTGTAAATTTTAGATACTGTAATTAACCATAAGTAGGCTTTTCAGCTGTTGTAGCGCAGTTTCAATACGTTATTGTTGCTTTCTGCATGGTAATATTTTTTTAGTTGTACGAAGCCATATTTCTCATAAAAAGCCCTTCCAATAGCATTTTTTTCAAAAACTTCCACATCCAATTCACCATGCAATTCCTTAACGAAATTTACCAGTTGCGTCCCAATTCCTTTAAAATGGTTACTCGGCATTACAAATAGTCCTCCTATTTCATTTCCTATCATACTAATAAAGCCAATTACAGCATTATTCTCTTCGTAAACCCATGTTTCTGTATTTGGAATATAAATGTCTCTCAAATCCTTTTTTGCTTTTTCTACAAAATCGTCCTTTAGAAAAGGATGTGCCAGACTTGATGCCTCATACCAAACATTCAGTATCTCGTCATTGTCTTTTTCCGCTCGTTTTCTAATCATGTCATTTTGTTTTGCTGTTTTCTCTTGTTTCAAGCTTGCGTACAAGGCTTGGAGCTTGTTCAGAAATATCCCAAAATCACTTCACAAATTTCACCGTTCCCCTAACGCCATCTTTTTCAAAAGTAATCAGGTATATTCCGCTTTGCAAAGCGCCTAAACCCTTGAGTTGTGCCCGGCCATTTTCAACCTGCAAATGCTGCGCAGAAACGAAAGCGCCATGTGTGTCGTACACTTCAAAAAGTACGCGGCCGTTGATGGCTTTATGGAGCTCGAGCGTGATTTGATCCTGCGCGGGAATGGGGTATGCCCGTATGCTGGCGTCTGTCTCATTTTCCCCGGTGCTGACACTGTTTTTTTGATAGATTCTGATGTAATCCACCTCCATAGCGCTTTGGGTAAAGCCGGGGTCTATATTGGGCAAAATGGCTACGTTGAAAAGGAGGTATTGTGGTGCGTCAAAAGGCCAGGTTTGTGCATTTTTTACCGCAGGTTGGTAGATGTAATGCACGACGCCGTCGATACTAAAAACCAGCTTGTCTTCGCTCCACTCTAAGGCATAGGTATGAAATTCTGTCGAAGCGGTGGGAACCACCTGGCCCCCTACATTGAGGACGCCCCCGGCGTAAGTCGAGGGCGTATGAATGGCGCTGGTTACCAGGTTTTGGTTGTCGCCCCAATGTTCCATAATGTCCAGCTCCCCGCATGCTGGCCAGGACACCTCGCCAAAGCCCTGCGTCTGCCAGAAAGCACCGTTTTCATTGATGTTTTGCCCAAGCATCCAGATGGCAGGCCAGGTACCTACTCCGCTCGGAAGTTTGGCCCGGCATTCCACACGTCCATAGGTAAAAGCAAATTTGGCATTCAGCCTGGCAGAAGTGTACCCTTTGGTAACCCCCTGGTCGGTGTACGTTTCTTTTTTAGCAACCAAATGAAGTTTTCCACCCTGTACATAGCTATTGGCCAATCGGTTGGTGTAATGCTGTATTTCGTCATTGTACCAGCTGTTGCTTATTGGAAACAGGGTTTGATGGAACCATTTAGCCTGGTCTAAAGCGCCGTCCGTGTTAAATTCATCAGACCAGATCAATTGATCGTAAATATCCTGCGCTGTCACGGGGGTGTTGTTGGCATGAAAAAAATCGTCAATATAGGCGACCACTAAATCCGTATTATTTTCTCCATTTACCTGAATCATGACCCGGTCAAAATCTGTCCTCGAAGCGGGGGGAGGCGAGTTGGGGTTAAAATTGACGTAATCATCTGTGATAAAATTGAAATGTACGACCTGCCATTCGTCAAGGACAATGGGTTTGGAAATTAACGTCTGGCTCTGCCAGCTGTTGACGATTTTTGAATTTTGGAGTTTTAAGGTTACCTGATTGTTTTGGGATCCCGTGATGCTGCCGGAAGGCACATAAATTTTAAAAGAAAACTCCGGATGTGCTTCGATATTTAAGTTTGCTTCCGCATCAAAATAAGCATTGACCCACAGCCCGCCATAATCGGAATACTGCAAAACCGTGCCGGAGCTATTTATTCCCTGTGGCAGCGGGTTTGGCCAATTGGTGTTGATGGCACCATCAATAGCGCCCCAGGTGTTGATATTGCCATTGCCTTCAAAGTCATCTTCAATATTTTGGGCACCGATTCCCGATGATAAGCAAATTAAAAAGGTGATTATTTTAATTTGAAGCTGGTTCATCATGTTTTTTATGTGAATTATGATTTAATTTAACGTGAGCTCACGCATTTTTTAAGGAACGGCGGACTAAAGCCCGCGGAGCATAGCACGGCGCCCTTTGTTCCGCGGGCTTTAGTCCGCCTTGTTCCCCCAAAAGGTATAAAATCCTGACCGCCGTTGTTGCAAAACACTCGTTTTCAGGTAGTAAATGTCCAATTTTAGGTTTAATTTAAATTTTACTCCAACCCAATCCAATCAATCAACAATTTGAAGTCTTCTTCCTGCTTATTGGCAATCAAAAAGCTCAATTGTTTGATGCTTTCAAAATTGAAATTCGGGACATTTAATTTGCGCCCACGAAACTGAGGGTAAAATTCAGGGATTGCCAACCTGATGGTTTCCCATGCTCCTGAAGTGGCAAATTGGTGTACGTAAGATTCAGGCTGTGAAATTGCGCCCTTTAACCGAAATTCATAGCGTTTGCCATCGCCTTTTACGCGCAAAACGATAAATTTCTTTTCTTCCGTTAGTTGTATCGTTGTGTTCAATTGCATCGAAGCAAATCCTCCGTAGTTCGCCAGGGAAACGTGACCTGAAAATTGTCCGTGTCCGGCATCGGTAAGCACCAGAGAACTGCTGGATATGCCCCCCATCACACCGTCGTTGACAATACGCCATTCCTTGATGTCTGTTTGAGGGGAGAACGCGTAAATTTCTTTCATGTTTGATTGGGTGGATAAACTGAGGATTCCTAAAATGAATAGGTATTTTACCATTTTTGTTTTTTAAGCCGTTAAATATCAATTACAACGTTGGTCTTATTGAATGGTTTAAGCGCTTGTTCAGCATGCATGGATCGGCTACCCCGACGCTCAATTGCCCGGGATAACCTCGGCACGTTAAAGCTTACACAGCGTCATGCGGAGTAAAGATGAATCATCCCGAATTTTTTCACGCGAAAATTCGGGATGTTTCGTTTACGCTGTGGAACTATTGGAAAACGGATCTATTGTTTTACGACCATTATTGAACGATACCTTCCATCCGAAAACCTGATGTTTAAAAAATAAACGCCAGTAGGTTCCGGAAGGGGATAGCTGATTAATTCGGTCGTCATGACATGTTGAGTTTGAATCAACCTGCCGATTTGGTCAAACAGGGAAATGGAAACTTGTTCCCGGAGGTCTCCGAAGTCTATTTGTATGTTCCCGTCAGTAGGATTGGGAAAAACCCGCAAATTCGCTTTTTCCAATTCCGATAAATTGCTGATCGTGTATTGTACCCTGGTTTCACAACCATCAAAATCAATTACCGTCACCGTTTGAACATTCCCGGTCACGTCAATGGATACGGTATAAGGTTCTACGCCACCCGTCACCATGACGACTTCATTTACCAGGCTCACCGCCATGGTATCCAACAGGCAGCAAACATCCGGATCCGTATTACCTGCCGGTTCGCCATCGGGATAATACAAATGAATGATGGACTGTAAAATATCCGTTCGCTGCTGGGCTTCGGTCTCGTTGTAGGTCAATGACTTCTGATAGTGCCAGCCTACCCCGTAATCAGGACTATCTGTCGGGCCATTCGTGTACAGATCAGGATATACGGAAAGGGCGTAATTGACGAACGCGGCGTTATCTGCCGGTATGAGGTCCAAATAAGCCTGGAGCCTGTTGTAAATCGCCGGGGATTTTGGAATGTTCAACTGATCAAATGACGCTTGA
>JABWAJ010000183.1 GCA_013361075.1 Saprospiraceae bacterium
AGTAAACTCAGAAGCCTGATTCAAACCATGATGAGCATGCCTGAGTATTATCTGAGTTGACACCTTCATTTCTAAAACGATTTCCCAAACGGGAATAAAAAATAGCAAAGATCATGAAAAGAAGATCCTTTATAAGAACGACCGGCGCAGCTGTGACCCTGCCCATGCTGCTCAATGGCATGAAATTGTCAGCGCTGCCCCGGACGTCCATCTTTAATTCGATCAACAATGAGTCTGACCGCGTCCTGGTACTTATCCAGCTCAGCGGCGGCAACGACGGTTTAAACATGGTGATCCCACGCGACCAGTATGACAACTTAGCCAATGTACGCGGGAACATCATGCTGCCGGAAAACAGCCTGCTAAACCTGTCAGATACAACATCCCTCCATCCGGTAATGACCGGCATCCGGTCACTGTATGACAACGACCGGCTCACGATTGTGCAGGCCGCCGGTTATCCGGATCAGAACCGGTCGCATTTTCGCTCCACGGACATCTGGACCAGCGGCTCGCCTTCAAATGAAAATTGGACGACTGGCTGGCTTGGGCGCTATTTAGATGGATTGTACCCCGGTTTTCCCACGGATTATCCCAACGAAACATACCCTGATCCGTTTGCCATTACCATGGGCAGCCTGGTTTCAGAAACCTGCCAGGGTGTAGTGGCCAATTTCAGCCTGACCCTCAACGACCCCTTTTCGTTGGGTGTCCTGGCTGAAGGCGAACCGGGAACTGTTCCTGACACGCCTTATGGCAATGAGTTGACATTCCTGCGCACCACCATTTCCCAAACCAATGCTTATTCAGAAGTCGTTAGTGCAGCAGCTGGCAACGGAGCAAATATGGCAACTTATCCGGAAGGCAACCGGCTTGCACAACAGTTGAAAAATGTGGCGTTGCTGATTGCGGGCGGGCTGCAAACCAAAATATACGTGGTTACACTCGGCGGTTTTGATACGCACGCCAATCAGGTGCAGCAGGGAGATGTGGCTACCGGCGAACATGCAGAATTACTGGCCACCCTGTCTGAAGCGATGGCCGCTTTCCAAACAGACCTGGGCTTGCTGGGCCTCGAAGAACGGGTCATCAGCATGACGTTTTCTGAATTCGGACGGCGCATCCGGTCCAACGACAGCCTTGGCACCGACCATGGCACGGCGGCACCTTTGTTGGTTTTCGGATCCTGTGTCAATTCACAGATTTTGGGCGAAAGCCCGGAAATTTCTACTTCCGTGGACGCAGACGAGGGGGTAGCCATGCAGCACGATTTCCGGGACGTTTATGGCTCCATCCTTATGGACTGGTTTGAAGTAAGCGAATCAGACGTGCGGTCGCTGTTGTATCAGGATTTCCAGCATCTTCCAATATTGCAGCTTTGCGCCACCACAGGAACCAGTCCGGAAGCCAGCCTCAATAACGAAGCCATCGACACCAATGCTTACCCGAATCCATTTCAAAATTGGACAACGATCAGTTTCCGCAGTGGCAATGAATGGTGTAAATTGAGTGTTTTTGACGCTGCTGGTAACGAAATACGGGTGTTGAGCAACCAGCGCATCAGCGCAGGCGAGCATCAGATCCGCTTCGAAGCACACGACTTGCCCGCGGGTAGTTATTATTATCGTCTGCAATTAGATGGGCGACAAAAGACAAAGAAGCTGGTGAAGGTTTGAGGAGTTGACGATTAGAGTGATGCGTATTGGATGGCGGGGTGATTCTGACCGAGGTTTGGGACAACCAAATCAGCAGGCGATTCACCCCGCTTTCAGGTTCCTTTCGGTATATTTTGCACCTTATTATATTCAGAACTTCCCGGCAAGCACACACGGCAATTTTACCCGCTCCACATTCCCTTCCGGGTGAATCAACTCTACCCAAAGTACATAAATGCCCAATCTGGCACGGCTGCCATCGTTGGCGGAGCCATCCCACTTGAGAATGCCTTCCGAGGCAAGCAGCAGGTTGTTCAGCAGGTTGCGTACTTCGCGGCCGGCGGCATCAAAAACCCGGGCATTCATGGCATAACCGGGTTTGTCAACGGCATACGCAAACGTCAGCACATCTTCAACACCGTCACTATCCGGAGAAAAGGTTGTATTGATAAGGGTGACAAATTCAGCCCCCGGCGTTGGAGCTTGATCCGCATATTGGGAATTGCGGGAAGTTGGGGTCCCATAGCCAGCCGTCGCAGCAGCGGAATGCCAGTTACCGTCGCTTTGAGTAGGCTGGTCGGGGCTGATCCGTTCCAGTGACACCCCGTTTTTGTCATTCAGCAATGCATTGTGCAAATCATCGGTATAATCAAATGCATCAATCGTTTGGTTCTGAACAACCAGGCTGACGTTTCCAAGGTCATCCTCCAGGGTAGGCAAATCATTTTCAAGCAAGGCCCCGGGGTTCTCAACGGTGTATTGGGCCAGGACATCTGAACGGGAAGGGGAAAAAACCACGTATTCACCGGGAAATAGTGTAAAATCGGTAAGGATTACTTTTTCTCCGTCTGTAGCGTCTGCAGTATTGGCAATTGTCCAACCGAAAAGGTCAAAAATCTTATTCGACCGGTTATACAATTCTATAAAATCTGAGCCACCAGTAGCAGGATTAAACAAGATTTCATTGATCACTACATCGCCTGGAGAAACCGGTTCTGCGAGTCCTGCTTTTACTGAAACCTCATTGGCAGTTGTATTTCCAAGGCAATCTTTATGTCCACTCCGGGCTGTAATGGTATACACGATTCCTGTCTCCATTACGGCTGAAAGGGTTAACAAAACCTGGGTGCGATCAGGGGTTTGCAAAGTAGCACTGGTGGCGGTTAAGCCGTTACTGATGGCATAATTTCCTGTATTTTCAGCCGTCTCAAAACTAAGTGGCTCGTTAAAAACAAGGGAAATTTCTGAAGAACTTTCCGCAAAGGCCCTGACCAAAACCGGAGGCAATTGTTCCAGCGCAACACCAAAAAGTGAATTCTGCTGCCCCGGTGTCCCTCCGGTGCTGCTCGCTGAAGCACGCCAGTTGCCAGGACAATCGTAAATATCCGTCCCATCCAGGTTGATCATTTCCAGGGTGTACCCGCCTTCAGCTTTATCAACATCGGCGTACCAGTCTGATGAGTAACTCACCTCAAAAATAACTGTTCCGGATTCATCGGTGAGTGCCAGCCTGGCGCCCCCGTTTGTTAGCGAAGGGAAGCTGCCCACGCTGGCAACGGCGCCGAAAGGTGTAAAGTCAGGTACAAAATCTTCGTCACAAACCACGACATAGGCTCCGGGCAACAACAATACATCCGGTAGTTCCTGGGCAGAAGACCCAGCGCTAAAGGAAAGCTGGTTTAACCGGATAATTTTATTGCTCCGGTTGTACAATTCAACAAATTCAGCTTCCGGAAGTCCAACCTGGTCGAAGGGATCCGCCATGATTTCCGAAATAATTACATCTCCCGGAGCAGGTGGCTGGATGTTAAAAAAGGTAAAACCAAATTGTTGTTCGCCGCCGACATTGCTGTTTTGATCCTCTATCATATCAACAGTCAGGGTATAATTCTGTAAATTGACCATCGCCGATGGCAGGATCAGTTCTACCGAAGCGGGGTCACCGGCAACAGGAGCCGCGGAAGTTGGGGTTCCGATGCCTGAAACCAGAAAATTGGCTTCTTCCGAAATGGAAGCTACCCCCAAAGGTTCGTTGAATGAAGCGATGATGCGGTTGGGTGCAGGCGTTTGTACCGAAGTCAGTACAGGTGGTTGGTTATCCAAATAAAGCGGTGTGATGCGCACATCATCAAAAAAAAAGCTCTGCGCACGGGTAGTCGTATAGTAACACACTACGCCGAAGTATTGCCCAATGGCATGAGTAGCATCTGTTGCCGTAGTTTCTGCCTGGAAGTTATTGCCGCCGCTATAATCGGTCCACAAGGTCCATTCGCCGGCAACAGAACGAGTGACCCGAACCCTTACCGTTACCGGGTCGCCTCCTACCCCACCCGGCACACCACTGAGCAGCAGGGTGGAAGTTGCTCCGTCCTGGCGAAACAACTGGACAGCATCCGTACTGCCGGAAGACCCTCCGATGCGAAGGTAATATCCGTTGAGTGGCCCGGTAAAATCCTCACTGGAAGCGGCCAGGTACAAGCGTGCGTAGTTGCTGGCAGAGGCGGCGAAAATCATCCGGACATAGCATTCCCACGTTGTGCTGTCCTGGGTCGAAGTTGGGGCGGAAAGGTAAAGTGAAGCCGTATTGTTACTGGCCGGAGCCAGGTCGTTAAGTTGCAATTCTTCGGCGGTAACTACAAATTTGCCGGTCTCTCCAAACCATTGTGGATTGGCAGAAAAATCGCCATCAGAAAAATCATCCGATAGCTGTGCAGTCAGGTGAACGCTCGTCAGGAGCAACGCGAGGAAAAAAATTATAGGTTTCATGCGGATAAAAATAGCAATAAAGTATAGTAGCCCTATCTTTGCAGGCCTGATTAATTTTATTAATTGTTTACTTAAGAAAAAACGGCAATACTATGAAAGTTGCAGTTGTTGGCGCTACGGGACTTGTTGGCACGGTGATGTGTAAAATTCTGGAGGAGCGCAATTTTCCTGTAAGTGAATTTCTGGCAGTTGCTTCCCCCAGTTCGGTAGGCAAAACCGTAATGTTCCGGGGCATGCCACAAACCATCATTGGTATGGAAGATGCCATTGCAGCCAGGCCGGATATTGCTATTTTTTCGGCAGGTGGCGGCACTTCATTAGAATGGGCACCAAAGTTTGCGGCAGTAGGTACGACTGTCATTGACAACTCTTCTGCCTGGCGGATGGATCCGGGCAAAAAATTGGTGGTACCGGAAATTAATGCCCATGAGCTAACGGCAGCAGACAAAATCATTGCCAACCCAAACTGCTCTACGATTCAGATGGTGGTTGCACTGGCACCGCTGCACCGTCGTTATGGCATCCGGCGCATTGTGGTATCTACCTACCAGTCAGTTACAGGTACCGGCATGAAGGCGGTAAAACAGTATCAACTGGAAAGCAAAGGTTTTGAGCCAAAACCAGAAGAAATGGCTTACCATTACCAGATTTTCGAGAACTGTATTCCACAGTGTGATACTTTTCTGGACAATGGTTACACCAAAGAAGAGATGAAACTCGTTAACGAAACGAAAAAAATATTGGGCGACCAAAGCCTGCGCATTACCTCAACCACGGTTCGGGTTCCTGTTTTGGGCGGTCACTCGGAGGCAGTCAACCTCGAATTCAATCAGCCTTACGAATTGGCCGACGTTCGCAAACTGCTGAGCGAAGCTCCCGGGGTAGTACTTGCAGACGATCCGGATACGTTCAGCTATCCAATGCCTTTATTGGCCAAAGACCGGGATGAAGTGTTTGTAGGACGGCTGCGTCGCGACGAATCGGTTGATAATGGATTGAATCTCTGGATAGTAGCGGACAATTTGCGCAAAGGTGCCGCTACGAATGCAGTTCAGATTGCAGAATACTTGTTGACAAGCGGATTGGTGGTTGCAAGCCGTCAGGAAGCTTTGAGTGTATAATTGTCTGGCTGGCAATAAACCGTGCCAGTTAGTGCGTTTCAATGATCAAATCGCTTTGTACCCTATTCCAAATAAAAGGTTATCAGTACTTTGCGATAAATGCTTGCAAAAGTTGCACTTTTGTTAAGTGATTTTCTACTTTTGGTTGATTTTTGCGGCCAGATTCTGTTGCAGGTAGTTTCGTATCCACAGCACGACCATTCCGCTTCGGCGTTAATAACATGCTCACAAAACTCCCCGCTCCGGTAAATCATTCTCCGCATACACACTGACAATTTGGATTGTAAAACGAATCATCAGAGGGATCTTACTTATGAAGAACAAGCTTGTAGTTTGGGGGGCCACTACCCAGGATGAACGTGTTTTGATTGCCTTAGAATTACTTCCGGAAAGCAACAAAGTAAAGTTGTACACTTTCCCGGAAAGCGTTGCCACAGATGAATTTGTGCAAAAAATGATGGATGAATGGCGCAATGACAAGGCATTGGAATTCCCGGAAGGCCATACGGAATCGGAGCGCGAATTAACAGTTACAGATAACTTGTTGCCCGAAGACCTTAAAGTGGAACGCGGTGACATCATCCAGCGTGCGCAAACAGAATGGCATTTCGTGGTTTTATCTTCCAAATTGAATGAAGCTTATCATTCAGAGCTGGATGATCTCAAAACCCGTGTGGATAAATTGGAAGCTTTTGACGGCGATCTTTGGGGTACCCTCAAAGGGTTCTGGGACAAAGTTCAATCTCAGGTCAGCGAAAAAAACCTCCTCCGCGAGCATGCCGACAAACTCCGCGATGCCACCAATGCCTTATTTGGGCGCCTGAAAGAGTTGCGTTCCAAATTAGACGAAGATTTTCAGCGTCGCTCCAAAGAAAATGTTGACAAGTTCAATGCCATGCTGGAAAGTGTGGAAGCAAAGATCATGGAAGGTTTGCGCCTCCAGGGCTTGTTTGATGAACTCAAGGAACTGCAACGGAAGTTTCGCGATACCGAATTCACCCGTGATCACCGCTCCAAGGTTTGGGAACGGCTGGATGCTGCCTTTAAGCAACTTAAGGATAAGCGGGCAGGCGGTAGTGGCAGCTCCACGTATGGTGGCGGCAGCAACGAAGGTGGCGGCGACGAAAACTCGCCCACCGAACGCCTTAAACGACGTTATGAGGGTTTGCTCGGTGCCATCGAAAAAATGGACCGTTCCATCCAGCGCGACCGCGACGAACTGAATTTCCAAAGCCGCAAGGTGGAACATTCCGGCGGACAATTGGAAATGCAGATCCGGCAGGCCAAAATAAAAATGATTGAGGAGCGCATTCGTTCAAAAGAAGAGAAATTGAACGAAATGGCGGCAACGAAAACGGATCTGGAAAGCCGGATCGAGTCTCAGAAAGAACGCGACTCGCGCCGGGAAGAGCGCCATAAGCTGGAAGATGCTAAAAAAGCTGCTCAGGAAAAAATAGCACACGACATCAAAGAAGCAGCCGCCGCCCGCCAGGAAGACCAACCGAAGCTCGAAAAAGCTGCTGAAGCTTTGAAGGCCAAAAAGGAGGAAAGCGTGCTGGGTGCCATCAGTACTACCCTCGGCGAAGCGCTCGAAGATGTAGTTGACACCGCTAAAGCCGTTGCAGAAGTACTCGAAGACCGGCTCGAAGACGCCATGGATGAAGCCAAAGAAAAACTTTCCGATTTTTCTGAGGCTGTTCAGGAAGCGGTTGCGGAAGCAATGGCCCCTGCTGCAACTTCTACCGAATCAGAAACAGCTGAACCCGTAGCCGAAGAACCTGCGGAAACAACAGCCTCCGGTTCGGAAGAAAGCGTTGCCCAAACAGAGCAGCCCGTAGAAGCAGCCAGCGATGGTCCGGATGCCGTTGATGAAGAGGAAAAAACGGAAGTCTGATTTTTTAAACAGATGAACCACTTATAAAAGCGCGCCACTTTCCGAAATTGGAAAGTGGCGCGCTTTTTTTTTGTTTTGTTGCTCCAACTCCGACTACTCCACCCCCACTCGGATCCCCTCCGAATGGCTGCTGAACTCCGGTGCGTACATGCACTGGATGCTCGTGATGCCATTGGAAAAATCGCCTTTATGCGTTGCCCTCAGGGCGTATTCAAAAACATAAGTGCCTTTGGGCAGGTAGTCAAAGAAGAAATTGGTGGCTGCATCGCGGGTACTTTCATAATACCCGAGGCCGCCCTGCCATTTGTAGCTACTCAACACATTCAGCGGCTCAAAGCTGCTGGCGCGCATGTCTTTCATGTGCACGTATTCCATGTCACGATCGACGCGCAATTCGAGGCGAACCACCACTTTGTCGCCCGGGTGTAAAGCCGTTTTTTCGCCGATGGGCCGAAGTACAGGGCCTGTATCCGAAGCCTGCTCAATGAACAATTGCTTCTTCAGTTGCAGGGGCGTTTCTTCGAACGTCTTGATTTTATCCAGGTTTTCAAAATACTGCCAGTACAACCCTCCCCACGCCACGGTTTTATTCGGATTTTCCACTTTAACTTTAGCCCATTCTTTGCTCACCGCATTGCCGTCCCAGTTGGTACGGAAATACCCTGTACCTGCTTCAGCGGTTTGCTGGGCCGCCGCGATGGGATCCGAATACGCTTTTTTCTTCTTCACATTTGGAAAACTAACCTTCACCGGGGTGTCTTCTGTCAACCAGTTGGCACCATTAGCCAGCAGTACATAAACCGCTGCGGCAGTAGCCTTCGTCGTTTTCCAATGGGTCGTTTGCTTGTTTTTGAGCAGCCAGATTTTCAATTCTTCCACCATGTTTTCGTCTTCGGCTACTTCTGCAAATGCTTCTGTGAGCAAAGCATGGGTTTCGATGGGGAGCTGATTCCAGAAATAGCTCCGCGGGTAATTCCAGTACATGCCCAATTCTTCGCTTTTCAAAGCACGTTCTTTCAGCGACCGCATGATGCGCAGGCCGGCTTCTTTTTTATCATACCGACGGAGGGCAAGTGCCAGCAAACCTTGCTCGTACAACCCCTTATTGTTCCAGTATTTTTCAGCCTGTCCGAGGTAATACTCGTGGATTTTGGCCAATTCCACATCTGCAAAAGTCTGGTCTTTGAAAAAAGACCGGGCATACAGGTAGTGGATCACCGTACCGTGCAGGTGGTCGTCTTCAAATTTGGTGCGTTCTGCGCGGACATTTTTTTCAAGCTCCCGGTATTCTTCCAACAATTCCAGGTCAATGAACCGGATCGCTTTTTCTGAAATTTCTTTCATTTCACCTTCAACCATCGCTACAGAATCCAAAGAAGCACCAATCATCATATCGATGTCTGATTGTTCTAATTGAGTTCTACTTGGGTTAATGATGAATTTTCCATCCACTCGAGCAACTCGAACTTCAGAAATTAAATTGTAAAAAGGAATATCAGAAACAGCTAACGCAGCAGAAGCAGCCAATCCGGCAAGAGCATCTGGCATAACATTTTCGTCATGACTCATTAATTGAATCATTACTTGTGTTTCTGCGTGATAATCATCCGGGAAAAGTGGACGTAAAACACGGTCTACTAATCGCATGGTTAATACTTCACTGTCGCTTGGACGGGCTTCTCTTTTGAAAAAACCACCCGGAAATCTTCCTGCAGCAGCAAATTTTTCACGATAATCTACCGTTAAAGGTAAAAAATCAACATTTGGATTTGCTGTTCTGGCCGAAACAGCTGTAGCTAAAAGCATACAATCGCCTAAACGAACCACCACAGAACCGTCTGCTTGTTTCGCTAATTTCCCGGTTTCGATTGAAATGGTGCGTCCATCTCCTAAATCGATAACCTCTTTTGTTACATTTGGAATCATAAAAATTCTAATTTGGTATTAATTATTAGGTTTAGTTGTGTTGTTGTGTGTAGTTGTTGTGTAACCCAATGAAAAACCAAACTTTTTTATTCCCTACCCAAAATGCAATCGGGTATTTTTACTTTAAAATATATAAAACAAAAAGGGGCACAAAGCCCCTTAGTTGATTATTTTCTA
>JABWAJ010000184.1 GCA_013361075.1 Saprospiraceae bacterium
CTCATAGAATCGTTTAGTGAGTTTAAAGACTCCAAAAATATTGATCGCGCTACGCTGATGAGTATCATGGAAGATGTTTTCCGTGCAATGGTCAGAAAAAAATATGGCGAAGGAAACAACGTGGATGTCGTTATCAATACCGAAAAAGGTGATGTGGAAATGTATCGCAACCGTACCATCGTGGAAGACGGTATGGTGGAGGATGAAAACACTCAGATAGCACTGAGCGATGCGTTGAAAATAGAATCTGATTTTGAAGTGGGTGAAGATGTTACCGAACAGATTCATCTGGAAGATTTCGGCAGAAGAGCAGTGTTGAGTGCCCGCCAGAATCTGGTGGCTCGCATCATGGAACTGGAAAAAGACGAACTTTTCCGCCGCTACAACGAACGCGTTGGCGAACTGATCGCAGGCGAAGTCAGCCAGGTATTGAAAAAGGATATTTTTGTCCTCGACGATGCTACCAGCAACGAATTGCTGTTGCCTAAAAACGAAATGATCAAAGGCGACTTTTACCGCAAAGGCGATACCGTGCGCGCTGTGGTAAAACGCGTGGACATGCGCAACAATAACCCGGTTGTCGTGTTATCCCGTACTGACAATATGTTCTTAGAAAAACTGCTCGAACAGGAAGTACCGGAAATTGAAGACGGCCTGATCACCGTTCGCAAAATCGTACGCATTCCTGGTGAACGCGCAAAAGTTGCGGTTGAATCCTATGACGACCGCATTGACCCGGTTGGCGCCTGCGTCGGGATGAAAGGATCGCGCATCCATGGCATCGTCAGGGAGTTGCGCAACGAAAATATTGACATCATCAACTATACCAACAACGCGGCGCTCTACATCCAGCGCGCCCTGACGCCGGCCAAAAACGGCAAGGTAGAAATCAACGCCGAAAAAATGCGCGCCGAAGTTTCCCTGCCACCGGATCAGGTTTCGTTAGCTATTGGCAAAGGAGGGACTAACATTAAATTGGCCAGCCAGCTTAGTGGTTATGAAATTGACGTCTACCGCGATGACGCAGATGTAGAAATTGACGACGTTGATCTCGATGAATTCCGCGATGAAATTGATGAGTGGATTCTCGATGCACTCAAATCAATTGGTTGCGACACTGCACGCAGCGTACTTGATTTGAGCAAGCAGGAATTATTGCGCCGTACCGACCTCGAAGAAGAAACGGTAGATGAGCTATTGCGCATCCTTGCGGCTGAATTCGACGAGGAGTAAGCGAAAAATATGTTTTTGCCCGCATCTGCACTGAATTTAGCCTTAAAGAATTAGTGCGGATGCGGGTTTTGCCTTTATCTTTGCAGCGGCTTTTGAAAACCGCTATTTTTTAATCATTTGATCTTTTTTCAATTTACTTACAGCTTGTTCATCCAGCGCCAGCCTTTCATGCAGGGCTTCTGTTGGTCGCGAAAAGTCTCATAGTATAAAACAACCTGATGGAGAGACGCTTAATCAAGATTGCAAAAGAACTCAACGTAGGAACGCAAACCATCGTCGATCACCTCAACCACAACGGTTTTGATGTGGAAAACAAACCCACAGCAAAGATCACCGATGATATGTATTCCATATTGTTGAAGGAATTCCAAAAGTCGCTGAATGATAAAGAGAAGGCAGATCAGATGATTATCGGAAATCGTGCGACGCCGACGACCGTTAAAAAAGAACCCCCCGTTCCTCCGGCTACAAAACCGGAACGACCCTTGTTTCCCAAATCGGATCCCAAAACAACCGATCCCGGTACTGCTGAAGGCCACCAGGAAGAAAAATCTGGCGAGCCTCATGTAGAAGAGCGGCCGCGGTATTTGCAAAACCGACTCAAAGTACTGGGTAAAATTGACCTGGATGCCCGGGGCAATCGCATCCAGGAACCCGAGAAAATTGAAACACCTCCACCTCCGCCTCCACCAGTACCGGAGCCGGTTGTTGTGGTGGAAACACCTGTGGAGCAAGTGCATCAGGAGCCACCTCCTCCGCCAGCTCCAGCCCCACCTCCTCCTCCTGCTACTGTTGTAGAAATCACCCAGCCTGAGCCTGAGATGAAATCGGAACCTACGCCGGTAATCGAACCGAAAATACAAGAGCCGACGCCGATACCCGTGGCTGCTGAAGCCCCCGAAGCGGGCAAAGAAGAAAACAAGCTTGTCGCAAAAGGGGATGAAAACCTCATGCGGGCCGAAACTCCGGAATTGCGTGGATTGAAAATTCAGGGCAAAATTGATATTGATAAATTCAAAAAGCCCCAAAAGAAAAAAGATCCAAGAGATCGGGACAAACCCAAAGCCCAGGCTGGCGGCACTCCCGGTTCCAATGGCGACCAGCGTTCAGCAGCGCCCGGAGGGGATGATCGCAGAAAATCGCCCGCAACAGGAGCTGCCCCGGTTACGCCCGGGTCGGCAGCTGATGATGCCGCAAAGAAAAAGCGCAAGCGCAAGCGCAAAAAGCTGAACGGACCTAACGAAGGCGGTGGTGGCAACAACCAACCCGGCAACAATACACAGGGTGGTGGCAACAACCAGCAAAGTGGCGGCGGTGGCAATCAGGGAGGCGGAGACCAAAACCGTGCCAGAAGAGCCGGTAGCGGCGGAGGTGGCGGCTCTTCGCAAGGCGGAGGCCAGCGCCCCGAACCAACCCCGGAACTCTCCCAGCGCGAAATAGAAGAAAAAATCAAGGCAACCATGGCCCGTATTTCGGGCGCTGGCGGCAAAAAGAAACGGCAAAAACTGAGCCGGGATAAACGCGACCGCTTCCGCGAACGCCAGGAACTCATTGACCTGGAAAAAGAAGGCGGTAAACTGCAGTTGACCGAATTTATTTCGGTCTCTGAACTCGCAGGTTTGATGGACGTTCCGGTTTCCGATGTCATCATGACTTGTATGAACATCGGGGTAATCGTTTCCATCAACCAGCGTTTGGATGCTGAAGTTATCGAACTGGTTGCCAGTGAATTCGGCCACGAAGTTGAGTTCATCAGTGCGGAAGAGCAGGTAGATGAAGTGGAAGATCTGGACGACGATGCTCCCGAAGACCTGGTGCCGCGCGCGCCGGTTGTAACGGTCATGGGCCACGTTGACCACGGTAAAACTTCTTTGCTCGACTACATCCGGGAAGCAAACGTGGTCGGCGGCGAAGCTGGCGGGATTACCCAGCACATCGGTGCCTACGAAGTACAGCTCCCCAATGGCAAAGAAATTACCTTCCTCGATACGCCGGGTCACGAAGCCTTTACGGCCATGCGTGCCCGTGGTGCCAAGGTGACGGACATTGCGGTGGTCATTGTCGCTGCCGACGACAACATCATGCCGCAAACCAAAGAAGCCATCAGCCACGCAACAGCGGCCAACGTACCAATCATTTTTGCCATTAACAAAATAGATAAAGCGGGCGCAGCGCCTGAAAAAATCAAGCAGGAACTGGCCTCCATGAACTTCCTGGTGGAAGAATGGGGCGGAAAATACCAGTCGCAGGACATTTCAGCCAAAACCGGCCAGAATATTGACCTGCTGTTGGAAAAAATCCTGCTCGAAGCAGAATTGCTGGACCTTAAAGCCAATCCGAAACGCCTTGCTGTTGGGGCTGTGATTGAAGCTTCTTTAGATAAAGGGCGTGGCTATGTCACCAAAATTCTGGTGCAAAGCGGTACCCTCAAAATCGGCTCCCCAATCGTTGCAGGCGAACACGCAGGCAAGGTAAAGGCCATGTTCAACGAACGCGGCAAACGCGTGACGGAAGCGGGGCCTTCCACCCCGGTACTGGTTCTTGGCCTCAGCGGTGCGCCGCAGGCCGGTGAGCGCTTCAAGGCAATGGAAAACGAATTCGATGCCCGCCAACTGGCCTCGAAACGTGCCCAGATCACGCGCGAACAAACGAACCGCGCTACCAAGCGGATCAGCCTCGACGAAATCGGACGCCGACTTGCGTTGGGCAACTTCAAAGAACTCAACCTCATCGTCAAAGGGGACGTGGATGGCTCTGTAGAAGCACTCTCCGACTCGCTGATGAAGCTGGCGGTAGAAACCGTTCAGGTGAACGTCATCCACCGTGCTGTTGGTCAGATCATCGAATCCGACGTATTGCTGGCTTCGGCTTCCGACGCCATCATCATCGGCTTCCAGGTGCGGCCTTCCGGCCCTGCCCGGAAACTCGCCGAGCGTGAAGGCGTGGAAATCAAGATGTACTCCATCATCTACGAGGCCATTGAAGAAATCAAAGCGGCCATCGAAGGGATGTTGGAACCCACGAAAGAAGAAAAAATCGTGGCCCAGGTGGAAGTGCGCGAAGTGTTCAAAGTCAGCAAAGTGGGCACCGTTGCCGGTTGTTATGTACAGGAAGGTAAAATCTCCCGCAATACCGGCGTTCGCATCGTCCGCGATGGCATCGTGGTCTTCCCGGTTCGCGAAGGCGCTGCCGGAAAAATTTCTTCGCTCAAGCGCTTCAAAGACGACGTTAAAGACGTTCGCGAGGGCATGGAGTGCGGGATTACACTGGAAAACTTCAACGACATCCGCATCGGCGACATCATCGAAGGCTTCGAAATCACAGAAGTGCGCAAGAAACTGTGATGAGATTTCAGAGGTAAGATTTTAGACATTAGATAGTGTCTGGATAATATGAAACAGCCGCTGTCCTGAAAGGGGCAGCGGCTGTTCGCATTTGCAAATAAGGGATAAATAGGCAAGACCTGCCCACTCAAATTGCCCCGTTTGCCACGAGCAGGAAAGCAAAACCCAGGGAGCAATTTTATTCTGTAAAGTTGAGCATGCTCGAAAGTGCTCATTACCTATCCTTCTCTATTCTTTCTACCTTCTACTCTCTACCCTCTACTCGCCACCCTAATTTCAAATTCCCTTCCTATCTTTGGCAGGATCAACAAAACGAACCCAAACCCTTATGCCATTAACCCACCCGGTTGGCCGCAAAAAGGCAAACCGCTTTGGCTTGTACGATATGAGCGGGAATGTTTTGGAATGGTGCGAAGACCATTGGCATGCTGATTACAAAGAGGCTCCAAAGGATGGTCGTGCATGGACAGAAAAGGTGGAGGATGCTCACCGAGTGACTCGTGGCGGGTCCTGGTACAACTACGATATCAACTGTCGGGTGTCCGGCCGCGACGTCGTCAATGCCGATGGCAGGGACAGCTATATCGGTTATCGCTTGGCCCGGTATTAACCCTTTATCTCTTTTACACTTTTACCCTTTATCTTTTTTTTCTTTTTAATTCGGCGAAGCCGAAATTTTTTTTGGGAAATGGGGGTATTGGGCATACATACGCCTGGCTCACAGCGCAGCGAACCCGGGATGGTTTGTTTTTGTTGGTGCGGTCATTTGTAGATGAAAGGAGAAGGCCCCGTGTGCGACGCAAGAACGGCACGTCCCATCGGGACGCAATGCCGGTAGCCCCGTGTGCGACGCAAGAACGGCACGTCCCATCGGGACGCAATGCCGGTATTGACAGATTAACAAAAATAGCTGATATTTATAATCTAAAACATCATCAAATGCCAAATACCTACACACAGATTCACATTCAGACGGTTTTTGCCGTTAAATACCGGGAAGCCATCATTGCACCGGATTGGAAAGAAGAGTTGTACAAATACATTACGGGGATTATTCAAAATTATGACCATAAGTTATTGGAAATAAACGGTATGCCGGATCATGTGCATATTTTCTTTGGGATGCGCCCCACGCAAGGTTTGTCCAAGCTCATGCAGCAAGTCAAAGAAGACAGCACGAAGTGGATCAACAGCAGGGGATTTGTGCGACATAAATTCAACTGGCAGGAAGGTTTTGGTGCGTTTTCGTATAGCCGGTCACATGTTCCGGCGGTTTGTACCTATATTGAAAAACAAGAGGAACACCATCGAAAAAAGACGTTTTTAACAGAATACAAAGAACTGTTGACCGCATTCGAAATAGAATTCGATGAGGCATACCTTTTTAAACCGCTGATCTGACCGGCATTTCGTCCCGATGGGACGTGCTGTTCTGGCGTCCTGACGGGCTACCGGCATTGCGTCCCGATGGGACGTGCTGTTCTGGCGTCCTGACGGGCTACCGGCATTGCGTCCCGATGGGACGTGCTGTTCTGGCGCCCTGACGGGCTACCGGCATTTCGTCCCGATGGGACGTGCTGTTCTGGCGTTCTGACGGGCTACCGGCATTGCGTCCCGATGGGACGTGCTGTTCTGGCGTCCTGATGGGCTACCGGCATTGCGTCCCGATGGGACGGCGGTTGTAGCGCCGAACGCGGGTTCGGGAGAGGGATTGATTTAAATGAATAACGATTTCGCATTGTAATTTTCAATATAATTAAAAAGCAATGAGTTGCAAAGATTTGTCCACACCGTAGTTTCTGAAAAGCCTGGTAAAGGCTGGGCAAACAAACAAAAACCTATGATTGAAGACTTTAAAATGTGGATAGAACGAAGCAACGAACTTGCCCGGCAGGCAGTTGAGGTGTATCAGCCAGAAGTGGAACAACTCATCCGCAACCAAATGACCGATGAACACCAAATTCAACGCACACTGGATTACCTGCTTGATTTTTGTTTCGATGCCCAAATGCTGCTGCTTTTCAAAAAACTCTGCCGCTACTATTGGGAGATCAACCCGCGGGCAACCGCCGATTATATCAATTTTTACCGTGAAATGTGGGACGACGGAGGTAAATAGAATGAGGACAACTAAACTGGCAGGGTATGAGAAATATAAGCCTTCGGGCATGGAATGGCTTGGGGAGATTCCGGCGCGGGGTGTGAGGTGAAGAATTAAAGCAATTGTTAGGGGGATTTAACCTGAATTGAGCCCAGTATGATTAATTTTAGTGAAATTTTCTTGTATTCAGATCAGCCGATGTGTTGCCCTAAATGTGGGGCAAGAACAGGCGTTTTGCCTAACCTGGCTTTCAGCCTTCAAAACCGATAACATGCCCGTTACCTGCCAGCTCTCTCCTTCCGGATATTACCACAAAGTCGTTGCCCTTTTTCAGCAAAAAGGCGACCCGGATCGTGCACAGGGGCAGATGTGGTACATGCGTTACCAGTTTGAATATTTCGGCCTGAAAGCACCCGAGTGGCTGGCGTTGTCCAGAGAGTTGTTTGCAGCCTACGGCATTCCTGAAGGGGACTATTTGTTGCAAACGGCACGACTTTGCTACGAAGACGACCACCGGGAAGCGAACTATTTTGCCATCGAAATGGTGCAGAAAGTGATGAAGCAACAGCCCGAAAATCTGATTGATTTCCTGGAGGAACTAATCGTGACCAAATCCTGGTGGGATACGGTGGATTGGCTTTCCAAATTGGCAGGCATGCATTTTCAGCGCTTTCCACACCTGACCCAACCGGTCACCGAACGCTGGATGAATTCGGGCAATATGTGGTTGCAGCGTGCAGCCATCATTTTTCAGCTAAAATTCAAGACCAAAACCGATACCGCCCTGCTGTTCGATTACATCCGGCGGGTGGCAGATTCGAAGGAATTTTTTCTGCAAAAAGCTGCAGGGTGGGCGCTTCGCGAATACTCCAAAACCGATCCGGAGGCTGTTGTGCAGTTCATCCGGGATACGCCGCTGGCCCCCCTCACAAAACGGGAAGGCATGAAGTGGTTGGTGAAAACTGGTTGATTTTTTGAACTAACGGAGCCAGCCGATGCTGCCAATTATTGGGCCAGCAGCCAGTCTATGTCTTTCATGAACCGGGTTACTTCTTCCTCTTCGGTACCGTTGCAATATGCCCGGATGTGCCGGTTTTTGTCAATGAGCAGCAACCAGCCGCTGTGGTCGAAACCGCCGGGGGCATCAGGATTTTCTGTAGCGATGCTCATGTAGTCGTCGGCAATCGTGTAAATCTTATCTTTTTCACCGGTCACAAAATGCCATTTGTCAGAGGCGACGCCCATGCGGCCTGCATAGTCGTGGAGCTTCCCTACCGTATCCCGTTTCGGGTCAATGGTGTGCGACAAGAGCAGGAGGCGGTCATCGGTGCGGTATTTTTCGTACAGGCGCATCATTTGTTTTTTTACTTTCGGGCAAATGGTGGGGCAGGAGGTAAAGAAAAAATCAGCGATGTAAGCCTTGCCGGCAAAAGTAGCGTTGGTGATCTCCAGGCTGTCCTGATTGGTAAATGAAAAATCGGGAATGGTATGATAAATGGTGTCGCCTGTTGCCGGGTCAACGTCGTGGAAACCGAGTATGGGCAGGTTTTTTGGGATTTCAGGCAGGTTGCAGGAAAAAATCAAAAGCACTGCGAATGCAAAAAATAAATACTTCATGATGGTGTACGATTTTGATACAAACAACAAAAATACAAACGGGGTGCGGCATTCTTATTAGCTTTGCCGTTCAAAATCGAAACTGCCGCGCATGAAAACGCATCGCATTTCCAGCAACCTCACGTTGTTGTTCAAATTTTTCATCCCCATTTTCTGGGTCGTCTTTTTTGGCGCATTTACCGTGGTCGTTTTTGCCTACAACTACGAATACTACGGCAACATTCCCGGCAGGACCATGCGGTGGGGCACCTTCTTATTTTATGCAGGCGGCGTTACCCTGATTGTGATGACGCTTTGGCGACTTAAGCGGGTGGAAACGGGTGAAGATTTCCTGTACATCACCGACTACTTCCGGCACCGGAAATACCCGTTTACAGGTGTGGAAAAGCTGGGCGAAACCAACTTGTTTCTGGTTAAAGTAGTTACCATACACTTCATTGTACCGGGCACCTTCGGCAAACGCATTTTTTTCATCGCCAGCACCCAGCGCTACCGGAAATTTTTGAATGAACACCCGGATTTGGCAGCAGCCTGGCTGGGAGAGCATTAGTGGATGTTGAAAAAGGCCGCCAAGCTTTTTTCCAGTTCCTTCTCTCCCCTTCCTCAGTGTGCTTCCCGCCAGTTTTCTCCGACGCCCATTTCCACCAGGATGGGTACCCGCAGGTTTGGCATGGCCTTGCTCATGCGGGTTTCGATGATGGGTTTGATGGCTTCCAGTTCCGGTTTGTATACGTCGAAAACCAATTCGTCGTGCACCTGCAGCACCATGCGGGAGCGGAAGTTGCCTGCATTCAGGTCCTCGTGGATCCCGATCATCGCGATTTTGATCATATCGGCAGCAGAGCCCTGAATGGGCGTGTTGACGGCAATGCGTTCGGCCAGGCTGCGGTCCAGCGCATTTTGTGAGTTGATGTCGCGCAGGTGGCGGCGGCGGCCCATGAGAGTCATCACGTACCCATTTTTTCGGGCATCTTCCACCACTTGCTCCATGTAGGTCTTCAAACCTTTGTACTGACTGAAATATTGAGTGATCAAATCCGTTGCTTCGGTTCGTTTGATGCCCAACTGACGCGACAGGTTTGTGGCTCCGGCGCCGTAAATGATGCTGAAGTTGACGGTTTTGGCCCGGTAGCGCTGTTCCCGCGTTACTTCTTCAAAAGGCACCCCAAACACCCGGGCCGCTGTCGCACTGTGAATATCCTGATTGGCCTGGAAAGCTTCC
>JABWAJ010000744.1 GCA_013361075.1 Saprospiraceae bacterium
CCTTTTTTTTGCCACTACCTCCATGATTGCGTAATTTTAAGAACAAAGATATGAACATACATTCATGTAATAAAGTTGTGAAAGAACTATTTTTGAATAAACTTTTCGATTTAGTACCTAGCAAAGTTGAAAAGTTTGTTACCTTTGCCGCCACGTTTTTTAAGAGGTAAACTTTTTAAATAGTAAGGCAATGGACGCGATCAAATACGTACATGAACAACTGACGCCCAAGAAGGATTTTCCTGACTTCCGTCCGGGCGACAACATAATTGTGAGCTACAAGATCATTGAAGGCGACAAAGAGCGTATTCAGGATTTCCGCGGCGATGTCATTCAGGTGAATGGCGAAGGTGGCACCAAAACGTTCACGGTGCGCAAAATTTCCAACAGTGTTGGCGTTGAGCGTATCTTCCCGTTCGCTTCACCCAATATTGTTGAAATTAAAGTAGTGAAGCGCGGTAAAGTTCGCCGGGCTAAATTGTTCTACCTGCGTGGCCTCGTTGGCAAAAAAGCACGCATTAAGGAGAAGAAATTTGTCGCTGCTCCTAAAGTTTAATTTCCAAAGCTAAAACTGCTTTGAGGAAAAACCGGGCAATAGCAATCCGCTGCTGCCCGGTTTTTTTATGATGCTGTTGCCCCCTCCCCTATTTGGTATCCAATAATTTTTGAAAAGCTGCTTTAGCCCTGCCTGAAACCAGGCTTTCCTTCGCCTCTGCGATACTGTCGGCCAGGCTCTGCTGAGGTTTGATGCAATGAATGCCCATACCGGCATTGGCCACAACCACATCTATCCGTGCTGCAGGTCCTTCTCCGTTCAGTACTTCGTGAAAAATCTGTACAGCTTCGGCGGCATTTTGCCCTCCTGCAAGCTCCGCCTGTTTGAGGCGCCGGAAACCCATTTCCTCCGGTGTGATCAGCAATTGTCCTTCGTTGGCGTAGATGCGCACTTCATCAGTAAGCGAAATTTCGTCATTACCGTCTAAAGTATGAACAACAGCAAATCGCCGCCCTGCCTCCTGCATCACATATTGATACAAACGGGACAACTCCAGACTGTACGTTCCCAGCACCTGGTAGTGGGGCTGTACAGGGTTGACCAAAGGCCCCAGCATGTTAAAGAAGGTTTTGAGGACCAATTGTTTGCGGACAGGCACCACTTCTTTCAGCGCAGGATGGAACAAGGGGGCGTGCAGGAAGCATAAATTGGCACTATCCAATTGCCGCCTCAACAGGTCAGTGTCGTTGGTAAACTGGTAGCCCAGTGCTTCCAGTACATTGGACGACCCCACAATAGAAGACACCCCGTAACTCCCGTGTTTGGTTACTTTATAACCGGCTCCTGCAAGTACTACTGCGGCCAACGTCGAAATGTTGAAGGTTTGTTTGCCATCCCCGCCTGTCCCGACAATATCGATGGTCTCTGCTCCTTGCACATCAAAGGGGATACACAGCCCCAGCAAAGCCTCCCGAAATCCCTGCAATTCCTGCAGGGCGATGGCCCTCATTTGATAAACCGTCAGGAAGCTGGCCACTTGAATCGGGTTGTATTCAGCCCGCGCAATGCCGGTCAAAACGTTCGTTGC
>JABWAJ010000185.1 GCA_013361075.1 Saprospiraceae bacterium
AAAATTAACCATATCCGCCGCATGGCTTTTACCCTCTTCAAGGTATGGCGCTTTAACACAGGAAACTATATATTTGTATGGATTTATTCAATACCTCAACAAATTCATAATCCTCATGAACTTAAGTCCCAGATTCCAGACGGGCGCATTATGCTGTGCCCTTAGCTTTCCTGCATTTTTTCTATTTTGGTTTTTGTTTCCCGATCCATTATTACCAGTATCCCCTTCAACCACCTGCACACCAACCATTGAGTGCCGGGAAGGTCATGAAACCTTTCTGTACCCGGTAAATCCGGGTGAATTGGACAACAATGCTATTGTTACAGTTTATGCCTCAGACCTTTTGACTGATGCTGTCAGCAATTGCAATAATCCACTTCACTATTCCATTTACTTACGTTACCAGGTAGAGTCCGGCGAGGTCATTCCACAATCTACGGATCAAGACAGCATCGTGCTCAACTGTTATTTTTGTGGCAGGAATGATTTTCTGGTCTACGTTTGGGATGACCAGTACAATCCTGACAGTGTCCAGCCGGACGGCACAATCGGTGGCCCCAATTACAGTTTTTGCCATGCAAATGTGCTAATCCATGATTTTTTTTCCAGTTGCAATTGCGATTATAGCAGCATTGGTGGCATCATCAAAACCCAAGCCGATCAGCCACTGAAAGGCGTTTATGTGCATCTGACCGGCACTTACAACCTCCACGAAATTACACCCGCCAATGGCCAATACTATTTCGGTTATGTGTCAGCCGGACTGGTAACGGCCCATTTGGACACGCTACCACTTACTGGTATTTCTACGCTGGATATCGTGCTCATTACCCGTCATATTTTGGGCATCCAGCCCCTGATTGGGCCTTACAACCGAATTGCAGCGGATGTCAATCACGACAATGAAATTACCATTGCTGATGTCTTGTGGCTTAAACGGTTACTCCTTGGTGTGGACAGTACCTTTACCAACAATACGAGCTGGCGGTTTGTACCGGAAGATTACCAGTTTCCAGTGCCCACTAATCCTTGGTTTGAATCTTTTCCGGAAGCATTAAACATTACGGCTATCAGTGACTTTGTTCTTTCTGCGAATTTCGTCGCCATCAAAATCGGCGATGTAAACGGCAGTGCTTCCGCGACTTTATTGCCTCCGGATACAGAAACCCTGGACCCGCGTGGCGCAGCGCCCGAACGCACCATCCAGCCTTTTTGCCAACCGGCGCCGGAGTATGGGGCGGCGATTGGGATGGCAACAGACACTTGTGCGCCTGTGATCGAATGCATTGATGGGTTTGCAGGCACGTTGATACCCCTTCCCCCCGGGAGCGACCTTGATGGTGATGGATATTTTGACGAGGGGAAATTAACCCTGTTCGCTGATGATTTCATTGAAAACGGAATCAGCAATTGTGGTAGCACCCTGCATTATTCCATGTATAGATTGCACCAAATAGAAACCGGCGCGGTCGTACCTAATGCCGGCGACCCCGACAGCCTCGTGCTGGGGTGCGACGATTGTGGTCTTCTTTGGGTGCGCATTTATGCATGGGATGACCAATTCAACCCGGAAGCCATGCAACCTGACGGAACGGTAGGTGGCCCTAATTACAGCTATTGCGAAACCTATGTTTTGGCGCAGGACAATTTTTCTGTATGCAATTGCGAATTCCAGTCTGAGCATTTCTCGGGCATAATTGAAACTGAAGAATCCGAAGGCGTATCAGGCGTATCAGTGCAGATGTCAGGTGCTGAAACCTATGAGACCTCAACAGGCCAGTCCGGACAATTCAATCTTTACGCTAGTTCTTATTTTTGGCAAACCAATACCTATACCATTACCCCTGTGCTGGATGTAAACGACAAAAACGGGATAACCAATTTTGACCTCGTTTTAATCAGCAGGCACATTATGACCATACAGCCGCTGGGATCTCCGTATAAAATAATAGCAGCGGATGTTAACAACGATCAAAAAATTACCGTAGCTGACCTCATTCACCTGCGGCGATTAATTCTGGACCTTGACAGTGGTTTTGTCTACAATACCAGTTGGCGGTTCGTCAGGGCAGACTATTTTTTTCCGGTTGATTCAAACCCCTGGTTTGAAGTATTTCCGGAGTCGCGAACCGGTACCGGAACCTCTTTTGAACAGGAGGATCTGGATTTCGTCGCCATCAAAATCGGCGATGTAAACAGCAGCGCTTCCGCGACTTTATTGCCTCCGGATACAGAAACCCCGGACCCGCGTGGCGCAGCGCCTGAACGCACCCTCCAGCCTTTTTGCCAACCGGCGCCGGAATATGGGGCAGCAATCGGAATGGCGACGGATACTTGTGCACCGGTGATCGAATGCCTGAGCGGACTGACGTTCACTTCGGAGCCAGCCGAACCCGGTAATGGAGATGGCATTATTGCCACCCTTCAGGGCTTCGACCTCGTGGAAAGCTCCGGTAGTACCTGCAGCAACAACCTTCAGTATTCGGTGTACAGGTCGGACGAAATCGTTGCGGGGCTTGTTGTTCCCGGCCCCAATCAGGACAGCGTGTCGCTGAATTGTGGCCAGGATTGCGAAGGCACAGTCATTCTGCGGGTTTATGTTTGGGATGACAATTTCAATCCGGATGCCGTGCAACCCGACGGAACGGTAGGTGGACCGAATTATGCCTGGTGCGAAACCTATGTGTTGATAACAGATACCCCGTTTTGCGAATGTGGCGGAAACGGCATCACCCTCAACGGGTTCATTGAAACCGAAACAGGCCAGGGCGTTAAAAACGTGCAGGCGACCCTGACCGGCGATGCTAATGCCACAACAACCAGCGACACAAGCGGTTATTACGAATTCAACAACCTCCAGCCCGGTAGTTATGCCCTAGGCCTGGATCGGGATGTTTTTCCTAAAAATGGCGTCACTACACTCGATATACTCCTCATCAGCAAACACCTTCTGGGCATTGAGCCTTTAGGCAGTCCTTATAAAATGATTGCTGCGGATGTCAACAACGATAAAAAAGTTACCACTTTAGACCTTGTTCATTTGCGCAGGCTCATTCTGGGCGTTGATGCCGAATTTGTAGCCAATACCAGTTGGCGGTTTGTTCCGGCAGCTTATGATTTCCCGGTACCTACCAACCCCTGGGCGGAGGTATTTTCGGATATTCCTGACCTGGGCAACCTTGAAGAAGATACTCAGTTCGATTTCATCGCCATCAAAATCGGCGATGTAAACGGCAGCGCCAACACCGGCAATTAGTGTTTACCATACATAGAAATGAATGCAATCAACGCCAGCGAACTGGCAATCAGCGGATCATTTTCTTTGTTGATGGCCCCGTTGGGATTGACAAAACTGCCGTCGGGCAATTGCTTTTCCAGCAAAATTCTGGCCAGGTCTGTGCGCCAGCGGCCTTCGTATCCCAAAGCGCCAAAAGCCTCTGCACGCATCCCCAGGTGGTAAAAAAACATGGCACTGTGCCACTGGTTAGGGTCGTCGAGGGGCATGCCGGCAGGCGTATCAAGTTCCGGATAGCGTTTCAGCCAGTTGAAGGCGGCTTGCACGGACGCATCTTCGCGCGAGTGGCCGGCAACCAGCAAAGCCAGTACTCCGTCGCAGGTAGCTGTGGCGTAGCTGTGGAAATTGGTCCCGTCCCACCGTCCTTTATTGGTACCCAATGTAACCGATGAGCTGATGAATCCACCATCTTCCGGCGATTGCAGGGTTTTGAGAAACCGATCTGCGCACTGAAAGGCGGGCAGATCTTCGTCGGATAAGGCTTCGCGGAGTGCCTCCAGAGCCCGGCGGGTATGCGACAGATCTACATGCGCTGTTTCACCGGGCGGCAGCCTGCGCTCGCCGAATCCCCAGGCACCATAGCCGGTGTGCGAGGGTTCAATTCCGCGTTGCTCAGTGAATTGCTGTCCCAGAAGATAAGTTTTCATGCGGGCCACCAGGAGGCTGTCTTCCGGTGCGCCATGCGTTGCAAAAATGCGGAGGGCATAAGCCGTTGAATAATTCGGGTAATCAATAATATCCGGGTCAGACAAGCCCAGGATGCCTTCTTCGTTGATGTGGTTTCTCAAAAAAGCGAGCGCTTTGGCTTTTCTCTCCGCAGGGGCGGTAAAGAGGCTGTCAGGGATGCGCAACAAGGTATGGAGCACAAAAGCCGTCACGGATTCGCCGCCTTTCATCAGGCCGGTAGTTTCGCTGTGCCAGCCGCCGTCCTGCCCTTGTTTCGACCACAGGTAGGCGCAGGTTTTTTGTACGGCCGTGCGCACATCGGCTTCCGGATATTCGGGCGTGCAGGTTAAAAAACACAAACCAAGCAGCAGGATGGTCCCGAATTGACTTTTATTCATGGATGTAGTTTTTAAAAAAGGCCTTTGCAAAGCCTGGGATGGGGCGCACCAAAATTCTGGTAAATGTGGATGATGGGGTGTAGCGCGCCGTTTTTTCTCAGGTTGCAATTGCCGTTGTACTGGCGCGCTACACTCAATTATTTTATTACCGGGAACAAGAAGGCCTATTGCTTAACCGGCTTTTTCTTTTCTGCTTTCAGGACCAGTGCGTCGCGGTCGGCACCAAGGGTCATGATTACCGCAGCTGTACAAAATACCGGACTGGTGATGCAGTGGTGGCCGCTCCAGCTTCCATCCGGGTTTTGGATTTTTTCAAACAATCCTTCCATGCGTTTGTGCCAGTTGTTCCATTCTTTGTCGTCTGTAGCAACCAGGGATTCACTCGTCATCATATAGCTGAGAAATTCTTCTCCGCCGTTGTTGCCAAAACCACTGAGTACATCATCGCGTTGCAGCATTTCGCCAGCCTTTTGGTTAGAGATGTAGGAAGAGGCCATCCGTTTAGCTTCTTTTTTGGAATACCCTTTTTTTTCCATAACCACCACCACTTCTTCCAATACCGGGGCAGCGGAAGCCGGGCTTTCGGATTCCACCATGGCTTCTTTCACTACTTTGGCATCATTGGCAGTAGCGCGCTGTGCGCTGGCCAGGGCATACAACTGAATGCCTGCCGCTTTGTCGGTTGCGACACCTCCGGCATCATCGCTGCGCACATTATCACTTTGGTATTGTCGCGATTTTTCGAGGGCATCAATGTCTACTTTACGGCCCACCTGTTCGCTCAGTTCAAGAGCATTGTTGGCCATTGCAGAATTGAGCACGGGCGCCCAGCCAGCTGCATTCCAACTGCCATCGGCCATTTGAGTACCCTGAAGGCGTTGAATGCAAAAATCCATCGCATTTCCCACCCGGTCAGACAATACCTGATCGTCCTGTATATAAGGCATCAGGCGTGCGAAATACTGGACCGTCATGGCCACATCTATATTTTGTCCCAATTTTTGCTGGGGTTGAGTGCCGGTCACCGTAGTGATGTTCATGTGATTTTGCGGAGCGTCATTCACAATCTGGAGCAGGCAATTTGTTGCTTTCACCAACTGCTGGCTGTAGGGGCCGGTGTTCAGGGTATTGCCGGCCCGGAGCAGGGCCATGGCGACATACGCAGTGGTAGCAGGGTCAATTTGAACCGATTTCGGGTCGCGTACATTCTGCATGGAATGTAACCCTGCCCCCCAACCACCATTTTCGGCCTGTGCCTGTGCAAGCCACTCAAGACTCTTTTCCAGGTAAGCCGGCAATGGCTTTACGTCGCCATCCGGTTTGATTTCCCAGGCAGGGTGGGTTTGGCTTACCAATCGGGCTTGTGGTATTGGAAAACTGCCAAGGCGGGGTTTTTCAATGGTTCCATACTGAACCGTTGCGATCGACAACCCGGCCAAAGCGATGCCAAACAAAGAAAAAACGGAAAGGATAATGATTGTGGGCTTTTGCATAACGCGGTGATTTTTTGTGAAAACCATTGGATGCAGGCACTATTTAAAATGCACAACCGGAAGATGATTTTTTTTGTAAAAAGGTTATTGCTCACCAGAATTTTAACGTTTAACCGCTGGTTATCTCAACAAACACGCTTTTTCTACTGCCTGTTTGAACGGCACATCCCGTACCAATCGCTTATAAGTAAGGTTATTGTTGAAAGGGTTTTCCTCCGGAGTCGCATGCTGAAAATAAAAATCGGCCCACCCTTCGAGGCCTTTAAGTTGCAGGGCAATGTCCAGCTGGCAGTTCACCTGCTGTGCGGTCAGGTCGGGATGCAGAGAGGCGTGCCGCTCAGTGACTCTGCTCCGGTAACGTTCGAGCTGTGCGGTTACCGGCATAGACCATTTGAGACTGTTGTCATTGGGGCGGTCCTCGGTATAAAAAACCGTAAATTCATCTCCATCTTCTACCGGCAACCCCGCAGGTGTTTTACCGGTGGGCAATAGAACAGCGTTACTGAACTCCCCACCTTCATTGGTCAAAAAGCGATAATAGGCAATTACGGTATCGCCGGTTTGCTCTTCCACTTCAACTACTGCTGTTGCAATTGATTTATAAGCGCTTCGGGCGATTTCCATTTCCCGTTGCCGGATATTTTCGCGGTATTGACTAACCACTAGAATGGTTCCGCCGATGATGACCAGGATAAAAATGGCACCAAAAATAATGGTTTGCTTCAGGTATTTCCGGTCCAGTTTTTTTCGCTCGGCTTTGCGCTCTGCTTCTTTTTCGCGGTTTGCAAAAAATTGATAGCTAAAGCCTGTTTTGGCTGGCTCAACCACCACTTCACACAAATCGTCGTCGATCAAAAAGGAAAAAGTGCTTGCTTCCAGGACATTAAAATCAATGTGCACAATGTTAGAACCACAATAAATCACTAAGTTCCCGTCCTTTTCACTATGGAACAGCCCCACGTAGTAGGTTTTCCCTTCACTACTGATGTATTTCCAAGCCATTTGTGCCAAAACAGGAAGCTTTTAGTGATGAAGCTGCTTTGGCAAATGTTCTACTTTTGCGGCAAGCAGCAGCTGATATATAGAATGAAAAAACCACATAAAAGTTACTGCGGCAGGTGGTTTTAATTTCTGTTGCAAACCACCTGCATAACACAGTACCTTGTGTCCGGATAAAATCATCAGCATGATTTACGAATTCGAAGGTTTCATCCCGGTCATCCATGAAACTGCCTTCGTGCATCCGCAGGCGGCAGTGACCGGAAATGTCATTATTGGCCGGGACGTTTATATTGGCCCCGGCGCAGCCATTCGTGGCGATTGGGGCGGCATCGTCCTCGAAGACGGTTGCAATGTGCAGGAAAACTGTACCATCCATATGTTTCCGGGCATTACTGTGACGCTAAGGGAAGCTGCTCATATCGGCCATGGTGCCATCATCCACGGTGCTCACATCGGGCGCAATGTGTTGGTTGGCATGAATGCTGTGGTCATGGACGAGGTGGAAATAGGCGACGAGTGCATCATCGGTGCCCTGAGTTTCCTCAAGGCCGGTGAAAAAATCCCGCCGCGTAGTTTAGTTGTTGGAAATCCTGCAAAAATCATTCGCGCAGTCAGCGACGAAATGCTGGCGTGGAAAACTCAGGGGACGCGTATTTACCAGGCTTTGCCCCGGCAATGCCGCGAAAGCCTCCGGCCATGCGAACCACTTAGAGAGGTGCCGGCAAACCGGGCAGCTCAGGTGGCAGCTTACCAACCCTGGAAAGGAGTAAAATAAATCCTTGTCCCCTAACATTTTGTCTCCGGGATTGGTGTAATTTGGATTTTGTTGTAATTTTGAAAGGCCGTGTGTAAAGGAATACGAATATGAAATACGTGTCGGATACTTCGAAAGTGTCCGACACGTATTTCATATTCGCATTCCATGCGCGGGCTTCCGCAAAACTTATGAAAAAGAAACCGTGCTTAGAATGTGGTGAACCGGTGATCGGGCGGGCCGACAAGCGCTTTTGCTCCGACCAGTGCCGCAGTGCTCACAACAACCGTCTCAACAGCGATTCCACCAATTTTGTACGGAACATCAATAACATCCTGCGCAAAAATCGCCGCATTCTCGAAGAATTGAACCCCGATGGCAAAGCCCGGGTTCACCGCGACCGGCTATCCGAAAAAGGCTTTAAATTCAGTTATTTTACCAATGAATACCGCACCAAATCCGGAAACATATACCGCTTTTGCTACGACCAGGGGTACATGAGCATTGACCAGGAATACTACACCTTAGTCGTTCGGCAAGAATATGTTGAATGATAGCAGGCTTATACCGGAGTATGGCGCGCCACGCGCTTTTTACGGAGCTGTAACCGTGACGCTACCTGGAAAAAAACTGCTCAGATCTGCATAAAAAGAATCAATGTAATTGCTCATTTCCAGTTTCGCCTCTGTGCTGATGCCTTTGCAGCGAAATATTTTTTGCATCAATTCTTTCTTTTTGGACTGAAAAACCACTTTCGCAGCTTCCCACTTTTCTGCGTCAGGATTGCTGCCAAGCCATACCCGTTCGCGGACACTTTTTACGCTGTATTTGCTGTCAGGAACGGCATAAGGTGCATTGACAAAGCCCGAAAAGTCGAAGTCGTAAGGAACCACAACGTGCAGGCCGTTTTCATTCATGCGCAGCAATTTAACGTTTTTATTCATTTCCAGCGACCAGTCGGTATTGCCAATCATGTACTGGAACAAAGCGTGTAAGTGCAGGTTGTTGCCGTCAAAACTTTCAGTGGGCAATCCGTAGCAGTTGTCGCAAATTTCGCCATTGAGGCGCTCTGCCATCTCGTCCGTATCTTCCACTATAATGGCGTAGCTTGTTGTTTTTTTGTCAGTTGCGCTGTTGATGTACGACAATTTGATCAAATGTGCCCGCAAGCTGATCGGCGACAGGGCCTGGTACAATTCGTAAGCTACGTATTCGCGCAACAGGTATTCAGCAGAAGCCAGATCGTCGGTGCAGTGGGTTACCAGTTTGTAGCCGGCATGGTTGCTCAAACCCATAGTTTTCAGGTCTGACTTATCAAAACGCAGTTTAAGCGGCGGCAACTCGCACAGGCGGCGACGGTAACGACCACGTACATTTACTTTGGTATCTATTTCTACAGTTTGTTTTTTGCCGTGTTTAAAACGGAAAGTTGCAGGAAAAGAGGCTTCCGAATTTTTATTGGCCAATAAAGAGTCCAGGTTCAATTCCAATTGCGCCTCACCAATGGCGTTGGTCTGAAGAAAATCGAAGATACTTTGTTCCGTAGCACCAGACTGGTCAATAGCAGTTGCGTGCAAAGTGGTGCTGGAAAAAAAGAAGGCAGTCGTTGCGATCAATACACTGTAAAATATTCGGGTATCCATGATGTATTAGGTGTTCGTTTTTGTTGCGGCAAAGTTGCATCCTAAAACATGGGCTTCGCTACTATTTCATCACGAGAGGCCATTTTTTCAGGATAGAAAGTCATAATGAGGTGATGAATTCCTTGTTTTTACCGACGTGTCTGATTTTTGTGATTTCAAGTCAAAGATAGATGAATATTCTATT
>JABWAJ010000186.1 GCA_013361075.1 Saprospiraceae bacterium
ATTACTGCTTGCCATTGGGCTTGGGTGACTGGGTATTGGCCAATATAAAAGTCCTTGATTCGAACTTCGTGGAGGGGGATTTCGTTTTCGTTTCTTGCACCATCCCGACCTTCGAGCCAGCCCATGGAAAAAGAACTGCCTTTGACTAAGACCATTTTGGGTTCATCAAATGCTGTTTTTAGGATATCAGGGTTTAATTGGTTTATAAATTCAAAAGTAAAGGCTGCCATATTTGCCGCTGCCCGTTTCTGAGAATATTCAGCATCGCTTTTCGCATCGCTGACCAGCAAATCAGAGATGCCGCGTATGTTGATGAACTGAACCCTTGGATGATATTGCATAGCCTGACCAAAACCATTCGATTCCATTTCCATCGCAACGGTGTCATTGAAGGATTGACTAAGCAAACTGGAAATAGTACCAGCATTAGCAGCAATAACTTTTTCTCCAGAAGCAATGGGTCCAAAAACTACTTTTGAATTAAGAGCAGTATTTGTAGTTCTTTTTTGCCATAAATCGCTTTCTGCAACAGATTGAGCAGTTATCAATAAGTTTCTACTGTAACTCCCTGCTTGTGGGCGAATTGAAAAGCGTGGTTGGCGTTCTTGTTCATCTCCATATTCAAAACTATAAAATTTTGTCCCTACAACCACATCTCCGATAGCAACATCTTTGATCCCCCCTGCGATGCCTGCGAGGATGACTATTTTGGGTTGGAATTGTTTTATTGCTTTTTCTGTTGCCAAAGCAATTGCAGTTTCACCCGATCCAGTTTGTTGGGTAACCACATTAAAAGAGCAGCCTCTCCCCCAAAAATATCCAGATACATAGTTATTTTCTCCAATCAACTTTTCCGTTTTCGAAAATAAAAATGATAGAATTGCTTTGTGCTCGGGAGGAATGGGAGTAAGTATTACAATGGTTTTAAGTTCTGAATCTCCTTTAATAAGTTGAGCTATCCTTTCCCTCAAATCCTCATCCGCCCCTTCCTCAAATCCCTTCAACACCTTTTCCATTTCCTGTTTTTTTGCCTCCGGCCACATCCCCTGTTTCAATAACTCATCTGCAACCGTTACCCATTCAAACTTCACAAACAACTGGGTTATCAGGGGGGCCAATTGCAGCAATAAAGCAGCATCGGATTCCCCGGGGCGTTGGTGAACGGCATTCAGAATGCCCACCAGCAACCCCTGGCTGGCTTGGGCCCCAACCAGAATGCGCTTATCGGCTACCACCGAATTGATGGTTTCTCCCAACTGATGAGCCAGCTGCGCTTTTTTGGCCACCCGTTCTCTTTTATCCGAAATGTCTAAAGAATCGTACTCAAATACCAGTGCCCGCAGCCTGGTGTCGGAAATGAGGTAATAATCGGTAAACCGTTCGCCCCGCCAGCCGGTAGTGAGCCAGGCTGCCTTTAGCAACTGAAAAGGAACATTGTTCTCGGGTACCTCGGAGGCTTCTTCCCGAAGCGCTGACCGGTGCGTGCCGCCGCTTAATGGCTCGGTGTCGTACCGGAAGGTTTCAACCACCCTGGAAAATGCCCCCAACATCGGGCTCCCCCCGACCAGCCACTTGCTGTAAAAACCTACCCCAAATTTGGCCGCCACGAGGTCGTTGACGTTTCCTTCTGTACCAATCGCATTCCATACCCCCAATTGCGTTGCCCACGCAGCCATCTGGTTGCTGTAGCAGGAGTTGAAAAATGCCAGGCGAAGGTTGGCCTGGTATTCCAGCCAGGGAGCAAATTCAAAAAAGGGAAGCAGGCCATCGGCGAGCAGCAAACCAAACCGGGCCGGTTCTTCCGGCATGCTGCCGATATTGGACTGCTGTTGGATGGGCGGTGCTTTTTTTGCAGCCTTTTTCATGGGGGCGCCATCTGCGGGCCGGGTTGTTGTATAGGTTGGGCGGATTTCTTTTTCCAACCCTGAAAAGTGGAACAAGTGCAACCTGTTGCGGTATTCAGGTGCCGTAAAATACGTCTGCAACGCTTCAAAGTCGGGGTTTTCCAAAAATACTGCTTCCACTGCTGTATTTTGCAACTGCACTTCTACCAGTGATTTTATCTGATCGCGCTCCTGCTCGACCCCCGGTAAATCCCCGTCGGCGTCTGAAAAAACGAATAAAAATATGGGGGTATCGGCTCTTTCCTTTTCGCTGAGGTAAGTCGTCAGCGCAGCTTTCCAGAATTGTTTTGTAGCAGAATCGGCGATGTTCAGTTGTTTGCGAAGGTCCGATAGAGACGCCCCGCTCAGGCGCAACATCCTTTTGAGTTCGCGGGCCGGATCGAGGGCCTGTAAAAAGGGCCTTTCTGCACCTGACTGAGTGGCATAGAACTGCGAATGCTGTTTTTCGCTCAGTTTATCGGAGGCCATGCCCGTGAGGGTCTTCAAAAAAAGTGTTGTGTTGCTGGTATCACCACTGCCCTGTTCCAGTGCTTCGACGAAATATTTGGTGAAAAAACCCTCCCCGGCACTGACTTCATAGCCATTTTCCGAAAGGCCGGAATTGGCGAAAACGACGTGCTTCGGATTCATCGGATCGAGCCAGTTCGCAGTGCCGGTAAATTCCGCATCCAGCACCACCGTGACGTAGGGTTGCTGCTGCAAATTGGACACCACAAGCCTGCGAAAGTGCGATATCGAAAGTTTGGGCACGTTGGGCAGCAGGCTGTCGTAGCAGATCAGCTCCGTTTCGTCACCTGGTTTTTCTACATACGCATGGCCCGCGAAATAAATGAATATCTGGTCTTCCGAGGCCATACTTTGCAGGACTTCTGCACGCTTTTCCAGAATGGACAACGTTGCCTGCTTGTCAAAAAGAGTATTAACCGAGATTTCACTCCAGGGCGAATCAGGTTCCTGGTGCTTCTTTTCTAACCAGTTTGCCAATTTCCGTGCATCGCTTTTGCAACCGTTCAACGGGGGAACCCCCGAATCGGGGTGGTACTCGTCAACAGCGACCAGCAAGGCGTGCAGCTTTCCTTTTTTTTGTGGAGTGAGGTGGTTACTCACCGTTGTTTTTACTTCGCCGGGCAAAGGCAACATCATGCCTGAATCGCCTTTCTGAACAACACCTTTCAGCAAATTGGCGGCGTGGTGGGCATCTCCCGTTTTATGAAACGCCGCAAGGCCCCGGCTGTATTGGAGCAGTGCCCGGGTTTGTGCAGGCTTTTCGCGGTTTTCAGCCAATAACCCGGCCTCCCATTGCTGGTCGAAATGTGCCACTAAATTGCTCAGGCGCACCTGTTCGGCAGGCGATTGGTCTGCACTCCGGAATGCCTCGGTCAGGCTTTGCAGCGCTTTTTCCGGATGTAGCCAGGCGTCAACTACCAGCTGTTGGGCATTCCGAACAGCTTGCCCAATGGCGTCGGCGTCGCGGTAAGCCGATTCGATGTAGTGTTTCAGGAAGGAAGCCAGTTCGTGGAGGCGCGTTTTGCCAAAGTGCGGATCTTCCTGCAACGCCGAAAGCAGGCCATGCCGGATATTTGTTGGCATTTCAAAGCGCTGATAACCTGAGGGTTGACACAGTGGAGACAGCAGCAAGTCGGAAACAGCTACGTATGGGATCTCGCACACACTACCTTTTTCGTCGGTATAATTCCGGAAATTCTGCCAAATCTTGTAAACGAGATCCGCCGTCAGTACCATCGGAAACGCCGCATGACATGCCAGCAGGGTGTGCCCTTCGCCATACTTTTTGACAAAGCTCTCTACTGCCAGCTTTTCGCCAGTGGTTAAGTGATGGTTCAACGTTGTTTGATCGTCCGGCATTTTCTGCTGGTTTACTGGTTTACAGGTAGCCACTTTTCAGTCGGCAGTAGCCTTAGGCATTTCATCTGGGCATTCAACGATTTCAGTTGGCCGTTTTTAGTCATCCCTGATTTGATCCAAACCCCAACCATTCCTGCCAACTGCCAACTACATTCCTGCCAACTAAACTAACTTCCCCTTCAACGTTTGAATGGCTTTATACAATCCAATCCTTTCTGTTTCAAACATCGGTATCCGTCGGGCAATGTATTCCGCCGAAGTATCATCCCAGCGTTCTCTCGGCATGGGATTCACCCAGGCAATGCGCTGCACGTGTTGCCCGGCTTCTTTCAAAAAAGCATTCGTCGTCTGGATGCGTTCAAAATCAATTTGCCCCCTTGAAGCTCCGCCATCGCTGATGATCAGCATCATGGTGTGCCGGTGACAACGCCGCCACAAAGCGGTCAATTGCAATGCCTGGGTATGGTAAGGGTTCAGGTACAAATGTTCGCCCGGCGTATTGCTGAAATAAAAGACCTCTTCGTCGGTGACAAAAGGATCTTCCAGTGCCGCGTCTGCTAACCGTTTTGCCAGCGTTTCAAACGCGATCATTGAGGGACTGTCGTCAATCAAAAACAAAAGGTGTGTACGATTGACGGTATTTTTCTGAAAAACCGGTTCGAGCAGGATGCCGCGCCGGGCGATGGAAGCTACCGTACGCAACAAATCCAATTGTGGCGTAATGCCACGGCTAAAATTATTCTGCAAAAAACGCCAGTGCTGCTGCATGTCGCGCGGACTGACAGGAAGGTAGCGTTCGTTGAGCAAAAAACGATGAGTGCTGATGCCCGCTTCTTCGAGTAGCGGCTCTGCCTGATCCCCGAAGGCAAAAGCTCCGGATTGTTCCAGCACGATGGACAAATCGCCTGTTCCGGGTTCCGCGTCTGAATCTGGGATGCGTTCTATGGCTTCTGCTTCGGTCAACTCCGGGAGAGTAGACGTCGTTTCTGTTTTTACTACTGCTTCCGTCTGGTCTGTTTCAGGCGCATCTTCCACGGTGCCTGGAGTAGCTGCCACATCGCTTGCTCCGGGTACTTTGCCGGTTGGCTCCTGTTTTTCGCGGAAAGCAGGCCCGACAACGGTATCGAACAACCTGCTGAAGGCGTCCAACTGCGTTTGGTCTTTGAGCCAGATTGCTTTGCAAAACCGAACCAAAGCTGCTTCAGTTTGCAGCGGAATGCCTTTTTCCCGGGCTTCAAACAGCAGTTTGTATTCGCCTACGCCCAATTCGGTGTGCAGGTCGTGCCGCAGGCGGTGAAAAAACTGATACAGCGCTGCGTTCAAACGATCGGGTAGCGCCTCAACCATTGTTTTTCAGGATGTGGATTTTAAAATCGTTCAGCGATTTAACCAGTAAATAAGGGTAAAGGTCTTTTAAATCTTTGGTTTCCAAATCTACGGCCAGTTCTTTCGATAACCCGGGCAGCAATGCGTCAACCAGCTGGCTCATGGCTTCGTTCAACGGCAAGTTTTCGGCCAATGCTTTCAGGATCGGCTCGATTTCGGGGCGTTTTGCAGGTGTTTTTTCCACCAGCTCCTCTAAAGCTGCTTTTACCTTTGCTTCAAAAAAATGGGCAATGGCTCGCATCCAGTCGAGCAACTCGCTGGTAGAAACTTCTTTTTCGGTATTGGGATGTTTTTTCATTTCTAAGCGCAGGCCATAGAACCGGTCAACTGCACTTTTCACCGCCTCACTTTTCAGATAGGGGAAATTGGCCTGTACGATATTTTCCAAATCGCTTTTTTCAGGAAACTCAATGTAATAAAACAAACACCTGCGCAAAAAAGCGGGCGGCAGTTCTTTCTCTTCATTGCTGGTAATGAAGATGATCGGTGGATATGCTGCGCGCTGGATGCGTTTTGTTGTTCGTTCCTGATCTGGTGCAATTTCCTCAATTTCGTAGCGCAACTGGTCTAGTTCCAGCAGGAGGTCGTTGGGAAAATCAATGTCTGCTTTATCTATTTCATCAATGAGGACAATGGCAGGCGTTTCAGTGGTTGAAACCTCGAATGCTTTGCCCAGGGGCCCTCTGCGCACGTATTGCTCCGGGTGTAGGGCCTGCTTGTCCTGCGCATCGCGGAGTCGTTCCAAATAGTCGAAGGTATAAAGGCCATCTTTGGCTTTTGAAGTAGATTTGATGTTCCACTCAAAATAATAATCGCGGTAAGCACTGCCGTAAAGTTCGTACGCTACTGCTTTTGACAGCCTTGTTTTGCCTGATCCGGGCGCACCTTTGATGAGCAAAGGGCGCTTGAGGATGCGCATGAGTTCCACGACATGGATCAACTCAGGGGAAGGGATGTACGGAGGGATGGTGTCGGGTTGTTCTTTACCATCTTTGTCAGTGTAGGTAAAATTGGCTGGTTCTTTTAAAGCAACCCCTTCGTATCTTTTGTTTTGGACATTCATATCTTGATTGAAATTAGGCGCCAATTCAGGCTTTATTAATGCAAAACGACGTCCGGGACAACCCCGCAGACTTCGCAGATTTTTTCAATAACCTCCCCAACGAATGCTTCCTGTCCGGACATGATTTCATGGCGGTGGGCCTCAATTTTTTCCAGGACTTCACTACCGGGAATATCGTTTAGCTTTTCGTAAAGCCAGTTCTCAAAATCATCTCTTGAAAGTTTTTGGATCTGAAGGTACAGTACATCGTCTTTGGTGAGCAGGTTATCGCAGCAGAGCAGGTCGATGTTCACTTCTCCGATCCCGTTGCGGTCTACAAGATAAAAATACAGCGGCTTGTTAAGGTATGCTTTAAATGGCGCAAGCCCATTCAGCAGCGATTTCCAAAACTCGCGGAGTTGGTCCAAATGATAGCGTTCTATGGGGTCAAACCGGATGACCAACTCGGTATCTCCGGCCATGACTTCTCCCAATTGAGAACATACCGAGGCCGGAAGCGGAATTCTTACATCGAGGGCTTCACCGATAATTTTCCAGATATTTTCGGTTGAAACCGCGTGTACATTGCTGCCCAGGTTGACCCAAATTTCTTTTTTACTTTTGCCCACAATGCGGTGAAGCAGCAGCCCGTGGCTACATTTGGACGTACCCTGCATCAAAACCGCATGGACTGTTCTGTTTGTTCGGATGTACTTGCTGTATAACGGGACCTCATTTTTAAAATTGAAGCCAAGCAGGAGCTCCTGTAATTGTTGCTTGCGGGAATTGTCCCCCGGATTGGTCTGGATTTTTTCAGCCAGTTTCCGGATGCTGATTTCAATATTGGTGTACGCTTCGTCTTTATCGCTCCATTGGTTAAGGAATTGATTGCCGCTGTTTTCTTCAGGGAGAGCTTTATATTTTTCAATATCTGTCCCCGCTAAATCGCACAACCGGAGCAAAACAGGCACGACGACCAAGTTATGCTGTGTTTTTTGCCGGACAATCAGGGCGTGGATTTCCTGGCAATACTCATCCGAAAAATAATCAGAACTGATCAGCAACAAGGCAATTTGAGCAATCCCGATTTGCTGGCGCACAACAACGTCTATATCATCCCCAGCGAGAATTTCCCCGGTATGCCAATAGCTGTTAATGATTTGCTTATGGCACAAAATCTTTATCCGCTTTTCAATTTCCTCGAAAAACTCAGTGTCTTTTTTAGATTCTTTATTGTAATGAATGAAAATGTTTACCATAAATTGCCGTTCCTGGATAAACATGCACGATGACGTAGCATAACCAACGCTAATGTACAAAACTATGCACAAACTAATGTTATGCCACTTTTCTTAAAAAAGAATGACCTGGGAGCTACGGTTGCAATTTGGAAAATTGTGGAACCGGAAGATTGGTTTTTGGCCAATTTGGGGCTGACCGCCCGGGAACTGAAACAATTGGCAGACATCAAAGGCCGCAAGAGGGTAGAGTGGCTGGCCGTGCGTTATCTGACGCATGAATTATCGGGGCTGGCATTGCGCAGCCCGATTCTGAAGGATGACAGCGGCAAACCGTACTTGGCCCACGATGGGCTTCACCTGTCCATTAGCCACTCCGGCGAAATGGCGGCGGCGGCATTGGCCTCATTGCCTGTGGGGATTGACATTCAGCGGCCTGTGGATAAAATTGAGCGAATTGCGCACAAGTTCCTGCGTCCTGAAGAAGCGGTAAGTTTGAGTCTGGAGCACCGGTTGTTGCACCTGCACGTCTATTGGGGGGCCAAAGAAACGCTGTACAAAGCATACGGTCGCCGCGAACTGGATTTTCGGGCCCACATCGTTACAGGGCCTTTTGCCTTTGATCCGGAAGGTGGCACGTTTACCGGAAAAGTGGAAAAAGAAGGTTTCATAGCGCATTATGAACTGCGCTATGAAATTCTGGAAGGATATGTTTTAGTGTATGGTGTGGAACGGTGAGTTGGCAAGTAGGCAAATTGGCAAGTAGGCAAATTGGCAAGTAGGCAAATTGGCAAAAGGCAAGCATGTAGTAAATTGGCAAGTAGGCAAATTGGCAAAAGGCAAGCATGTAGTAAATTGGCAAGTAGGCAAGTAGGCAAGTAGGCAAGCATGTAGTAAATTGGCAAGTAGGCAAATTGGCAAGTAGGCAAAAGGCAAAATAAATAAATTCATAATATTGAAAACCAATTATTTGTTTTGCCCCTTGCCCCTTGCCTTTTGCCTTTTGCCCCTTGCCCCTTGCCCCTTGCCAACTTAAAATTTACTGCTCTACCACCTGCGGATTTCCCTTCGTCCGAATGCGGCTGCTGTCGTCTTTTTTCCGGGTCAGCTTTTCGCGTACCAGAAGGTCGGCACGACTTCCGGTTAAAGCGGTAATGATTGCTTCGCGGACTCCCGGTTTTTCTGCTTCCAAACGAGCGCCGCCATTGAGTTGGGCTTCGAGCAGACCGCAATTGCCAATCACATCAATTTTGTTTTCGCCTGTCTGAATCAAATTCAGGTTGCTTACATCGCCGTATATTTTCACTTCATAGCCATCACCTGTAGCATTCACCTGCAAAGGTTCCGTAAAACCCTTGATCTGTACATCGTCGGTTGCATTGGTAATGACTGTTTTTAACACAGGAACCGTAAGAAAAAGCCTGACGGGCGACCCGCTGATTTCCGAATCCGTATTGATGGACAGAAGGCCATCGGTCTGATTCATAGTGACCTTTTTCCGGTTGTTTTCTTCACCCCGCAATTCAACCTGGTATTCAGAACCTTGTTCAATAGTGACTTTAAGTTGGCCATTGATGTTCACCGTGTGAAAATCCTCAAAAGACAAACCCGATTTTTCCTCTTCCGGGCAGTTGGCACAGGCCAGGCCGTCGGCTGTCATTTTCCAGAGGCTGTTGGGGTTTTCCCAAAAATTGATTTCTTCGTTGGCTAACCTCAGATCGCGCAACATAGACCAACCGTTGTCTGAATTGAATTTTACAAATTTGCCTTCAGGTACTTTCAGAATGTAATTCACTTCCTGTACCCGCCATTTTTGGCCTTTAGTCAGCTCATAATAAGGAGAGATTTTTAATTGATTCCCTTGCAGGGATGCTTCTGTCGTCACCTTGCCAGCCAGCTCGGTTGCTTCTGCGTCGTTTTCGCCCCGGGAACGAACTTCTCTAACCAGCTCA
>JABWAJ010000187.1 GCA_013361075.1 Saprospiraceae bacterium
CCTCCGGGCGGGCAGGTTTCTACTTTGCCGGAAGCTTCTACATTTTTCATGTTCAGGCCCAATTCCAGGCGGGTTTTGGTTTTGGGTTCCAGCAGGCAAAATTGTTTTTTGCGCCGCAGGCTAACCGAACTGTTTTTGGGTGCCACCTCAATGTCGTCGCCCATAGGCAGGATGCCTGCCATTAGCGTTTCGTAAAACGGCCGCAGGTTTTCTTTGCCTTTGTATTGATTTTCAATTAATTGGTTTTTGTCATCTACCGAGCCGGCATCTGTGCCCAGCGCTTTATGCACCGCAAAATTGGCAAAGCCGTGCCCCAGGCCAAATTCGTCTTTCAGGTATTTAACCAATTCGCCGTGTTTGGACAAACCGGAGGAGGCTACAATGGCTTTCCATTCGTCAAGCGTCTTGCCGGTGTTCTTTTGAAAATTTTCGATCATCTTGAGTTCTACCTGGTCCATGTGTTAGATTTTATAGATTCAAATTGATAGGTGAAAGAGATTTCCCGCAAGGGCGCTAAGTTGGCATCACGCTTTGCGAACTCCCGCTGTACAGGACAAGTTTTGCGGGAAACTACTCATCTCCAAAGGCCGAGGATAACGCCCATCACCACCAACGCCACGGTAACATACCCGCCATTGATGAGCATGTAGCGCGTGCTCCGGTATTCAAACAAACCCACCATAAACAATCCGGAAGCAGCCCAGCCAAAACCGGCTAAAAAACCCGCTAAGGTAGCAAACGAAAGGGTAACCCCGTCGGCAGCAAGAAAAGAGGCTAAGTTAAAAGACATCACTAAGCTCCAGAAAAAAGCAAAACCAAAAATGCGGGCTGCCCCACCTTTGGCTTTCAGCATTTCTTCTGTAAATCCATTTTCTTCCATCCACGCTTTGCCAAACAACAGCGGAGAATACCACAACGCGCCAAGCGCAAAACAAGCCAGGGCAGCTACAAAAACTGCCGGAAAATTGATGAGTTCGGGTTTCATGTTTTTGTTGATTTTAGATTTTCAACAAACATATACCCCAATACACGAACTTTGCCGCACAACTGCCCGAAACCGGAAATGGGGTGACTGAAACCGGAAAATCGGAGCATAAAATAAGTCTTATTGATGAAAAAAGACATCGGCGACATCCGGATCATGAGGTGGATCGTGCCCTGGTTTGGGGTCATCATCCCCAACCTTGCGGGGCTGTTCGGCGCGTTGTCTTGGCAGGATTGGCAATACTGGGTCGGCTATGCCTATTTCATTGCCATTGCTTTTGCCATCTGGTGGGGCAACCGCTTCATTTACCTGCGCCAGCGCGACTACTACGACTGGTTTAGCCGGCCTTTCATGCGCATCATCACCATGCTGTTTGGGTTGTTGTTTTACACGGCGCCACTTACCGCCGCCATGTGCGCGTTCTGGTTTTGGTGGTCGGGTGTGCCGGTTGACAACAATGTGATCGTCACCACAGAACTGGTCAATGTAATCGCTGTTATTTTCATTACCAATATCTACGAAACGACTTTCCTGCTAAAAGATTGGGAAGACGAACGCCTTCGCGCTGCCAACCTGGAAAAACTGAAAGCCACAGCCGAGCTGGAGGCGCTGAAAAATCAGGTAGATCCCCACTTCATGTTCAACTCGCTCAATACGCTTTCCCATTTCATCGGCGAAGACCCAAAAAAAGCCCGCCTGTTTTTGGAAAACTTAGCAGACATGTACCGATACATCCTGAAAAGCAAAGACGTAGAGTTGGTGCGATTGGAGGAGGAGCGGAGGTTTTTGCAAAGCTATACAGACTTGCTGGAAATGCGTTTTGGTGCGGCATTGTCTTTAACCTGGAGCCTGCCTCCCGACTCGGAAGAGTGGTTCATCCCGCCCATTTCTTTGCAAATTTTGGTAGAAAACGCGGTCAAACACAACGAATTGAGCGAAAAATCGCCTTTGCCGGTACACATTTCGCTCGAAAATGGCTACGTCCGCGTAGAAAATGTGAAATCAGCCAAACCGGTTTTTGCGCAGAATTCCCTGGCGGTCGGACTGAAAAATCTGGACGAGCGCTTTAGGTTGATTACCGGAAAAGGGATTGAGGTGGTGGATGAGGGAGGCGTTTTTGCTGTGGTGTTGCCACTGGTGCGGATTGGGTAAATTGGTATATTAAAAGAAGTGCATCAAAAGGTTTGTGAACTCAATCCTTTAACCCGTGAGAACAGAGCATCATTGCTTACTAAGGTTGATTGGTTTTGTATAGCGCTTGCGGCAATAATAGCGTCTGGCAATTTAATGTTGAAGTTTTGCGGATTTGAATAATTTCCTGTAAGAGGGATAAATTGGAAACGTCAAGGCCCATCCCTCTACCCGATTTTTAAAATTTGTGAATAATATTTTATCGGAAGCCGAAAGATTAGAAAAGGAAAGAAATTCCAATTCGACAATAACAGGGATGCCTACCCAAGCAGCACTTTGAAGCAGGTGCCAAGCCCGCATGACCGTTAAACAGCGCAATCACTGCATTTGTATCAAGCACAAATCTACCATTCCTCTCTCAACAACCGTTGTTCATCAACAGCATCCCCTTTCCACTCCAATTTTCCGGCAAGGTCAGAAAAATCATATTTTGGAGATGTTGATTCACCATTGTCTGGCAAGAAGGCAGGCTGTTCAATCGTCACATAATCGAGCGTCTGCAAGAATTGCACAAACAAATTGAACCGGCTTTCTTCTATTTTTAAAACCAATTTCTTCATCTTGTGGCATTGAGCAAACAAAGATAAGCATTCACGATGAACATCTTAATCGTAGAAGACGAACCACCCGCCCGCGAACTCCTCAAATCGGCCGTCATGGCCTTGTTGCCCCAGGCGCGCATTGCAGGCGAGTGTTCGAGCATTGCCGAAGCGGTCGTTTTTTTTCGAGAAAACCGCACAGCCGACCTTGCTTTTTTCGACATCCGGCTTTCTGATGGACTTTCTTTTGAAATCTTCCGCCAATGCACGGTGGGCATACCCGTCATTTTTCTCACAGCCTACGACCAATACCTGCTCGAAGCCTTCCACACCAACAGCATTGATTACCTGCTCAAACCCCTGAAAACGGAGCAACTGCGCGCCGCCTTAGCCAAATACGAGCACCTGAAAAGCCATTTTCTGCAAAACCTGTCGCAACTCCTCCTACACCTCCAGCCACCCGCCAGCTCGCGTTACAAAACCCGCTTTCTGGGCGAAAAAGGCGGCGACCGCTTCCCCATTGAAGCTACCGACATCGCCTACTTCTTCAGCGAATACAAGCTGAGTTTTCTCATGACCTTCGACGGCACGCGCTACCTGCTGGAAAAATCGCTCGCTGCCCTTGAACCAGATCTCGACCCGGCCCAATTCCACCGCGCCAACCGGCAGGTGATTGTGAGCACCCGGGCGGTGCGCAGTTTCAGTACCATGAGCAAAAGTAAGCTGCTGCTGGAATTGTCGCCGAAGCCGCCGTTTGAGGTGGTGGTGAGCCAGGAGATGGCGGCGGGATTTAAAGCCTGGGTGGGGGGTGATTGGTAATTGGTTACTTTAGTCCGTCGTTCGATCTCCGGCTTTCGTATAAGGCAAGCTCCAATGCTGTTTTTTTGGGCTTAATTTCTTTGCCAAAACCACCACTCATGAAAAAACTAAAATACGCCCTGCTCATCGGCATGGCCCTGATGCTTCCCGCAGCCGGTTTTCTCATCCATTTCGTAGCGCCTTACGCCATCATCAAACCTTATCGAAGCCATCTTGCCCTGACGCCTGAAGACCTCGGCCTGCGCAGTGAAGCCCTGACCCTTGTCGTGGAAGACTCTATCGCGTTGAAGGGCTATCACATCCAGGCCAATACCGATACCACCAAAGCTGTGATCATTTTAGTGCACGGCATCGGCGGTTGTAAAGAGCATTTTTTGGAATTTGCAGCAGCCCTGGCCAACCTCGGTTATGCCTCCGTTCTTTTCGACAACCGGGCTCAGGGCCAAAGCGGCGGACAATACTGCACGTTCGGATTTTATGAAAAACGGGATATTTCCGCAATCGTAGATACCATCAGACAAGGGACCCCAAACCTGAAAATCGGCATCTGGGGCAATTCACTGGGCGGTGCCATTGCCATGCAGGCGCTGGAAGCAGATGAGCGCATCGCGTTTGGTGTGGTGGAGAGCACCTTTGCAGATTTGGGCCAGATCGTTTTTGACTACAAAAAGCGGTATTTGAAAGGCCTGGGCATCCGGTTTTTATCGGATTATGCGTTGAACCGGGCTGCGGCCATTGCTCACTTCAATCCCGCCGCCGTCTGCCCGCTCAAGTCGGCAGAAAACATCGAACAACCGGTGCTGATTGCTCACGGCGATGCGGATCAGGCCATTTCCGCAGCGTATGGCAAGCTCCTCTACCAGCATCTGAAATCGGCAGAGAAAGAATTGGTCATCGTTCCCGGAGGCGGGCATTACGACCTGGGGCGCACGGGTGGAGCAACCTACAAAAACAGGTTGCTGGGGTTTCTGGAAAAGTGCTTGCAGGGTTAGGCGGGCATTTTTTCAGCCTTAATACAACCTATTTTTCAAAGCAGATTATTATAAAAAACGTCCTCCAATTAAAAAACAGCAAAGCATAGTTCCCATTTTTAAAAAAGCACCTTCAATATAATCCAGTAGGTTACTCCCATTGCAATTAACAATATGGCAATTACCCGCATCACATCTCTCCGTTGCTGGTCTTTAATCCGCTGGAGTGCACTGGGGGAAAACCTAACTGGTTTCGGGTTAATTGCCTTAGAATTAAGTACCCAATTTTCGTATTGGCTTTTGAAGAAAGTTTTTTTTCTCAGAAAGCTCCGGGTGTATTTCAATGATTCCGCTGTTCCTTCGATAAATCCCATAATTCAAATGATTTTCTATCAAAGTACTAGCGAACGGATAAAAAACCAATTAATTCAGACTAATCGATTTTTTTTAAGGCCAACTGGTTAAAATTCGCGGATACTGCCCAGTAAAATCATGAATCAGGTAATCATTTTCATCGATAACCTTGTAGGTATTAATGGGTGATGTGCCCGTCTACCGTTGTCAATTGTCATTCGTCTGCAGGGCGACCGCGAGGGTCGCCCCAACCGCCCGTCTACCGTCTACCGTCTACCGTCCACCGTCCACCGTCAATACAACAAAATTCTCGTCTCCTTCAACCCCAGCGACGTCAGGTACTCCTTCACCTCCAGCGCCTCATCCCCGCCCCTTTCCGCGTGGTGCAGCAAGGTATATCCATGCGGGCCTTTTGCATGCAAGACACTTGGGAATGCCTCCAGCATGGGTTTTACGACGCTCATTTTGCCGAAAAGGCAGGCTGTGAAGATATTGGCCTGCGCCCCTTTTTCCAGCAGGAATTGCACCAGTTCTTTGTAGCCGACATGGCTTGCTGCGCCCAATGCCGTTTCAAAATCGCCAAATTTCCAGTCGTGGGCAGCATTGAGCAGGTTGGGCGTTTCTGCCAGCAAGGCTTTGACTTTCTCCATATCCCGATGTGCTGAACCAACAAATGTGGATACTAAGTCTTTATCGAGTTGCGGATCAGGATCGCCGGAAGTCTGAGCATTTACACGGCTGAAATAAGGAATTCCGGCCGTGGTCAGGCCGACAAAGCTGAGTGATTTAAGGAAATTGATGCGATTCATGATGAGGTGGTTGAGATGGATGAATGTTAAATTGGCTGAACTGGTTGAATCGGGAGGTATTCGATAAAGACAGACCGAATACCTCCCAATCCAACATTTGACTACTCGCTATGCAGTGCCTTCACGGGGTTTGCCATCGAAGCCCTCAGGGATTCGTACCCGACAGACAAAATCGTGATGAGGGCAATAGAGGCAATAGCCCCGGCAAAAACGTAAACAGATAAATCAGTCCGGTATTCAAAACTCTGCAACCACCGCCCCGATAAATAAACAGCAATCGGAATACCAATGAGGCAGGAAATGAGCAGAATTTTTCCAAAAACCGAAAGCAGCAGCCAAAGGATTTGCCCATTGCTGGCACCCAATGTTTTTCGGATACCGATTTCGCGGATGCGCTGTTTCGACAGAAAAGCTGCCAGTCCGTACAAGCCGACACAAGTAATCAGCATGGCCAGACCGGAAAATTGTTTGGTCAGCTTCGCAATTTGGGTCTCATTTTCATACATTCTGCCAAATTCTTCATCCACAAACCAGTAATCGAATCCAAAATCGGGAAACACCTGCTTCCATTTGCGCTCGAGGTCTGCAATTTTTTCGCCAATCTCCTCAGCAGGAAGACGGACGTGGATGATCCGGTCGAGAACATGAGGCACCGGTGAAATGGCCAAGGGTTCAATTTTGTGGTGCATGGAGCGGTAGGGAAAATCTTCAATTACGCCAATGACCAAGCCATGTATGGGGGCCTGCGTAGAATCAATGGGGCCAAATCCAAACGAATGAACCGGGCGGATGATGGTTTTGCCTACCACATCGGCAGGCGTTGTATTCAGGGCTTTCACTGCTGCCATATTCAGCAATACTGCATTGGAGTCGGCTTTGTGCAATGCGTCGAAATCCCGGCCTTCAACGAGTTGCATGTCAAAGGTTTTTGCAAAATCGAAATCGCCGTTCAACTGAAACCATTCATGCTTGTCGGCACCATAATCCGGAAATTGCATTTCCATATTGATGGGGCCAAAAAAATCAAGTCGCGGCAAGTGATTTGCCAGGGTAACGGCTTTGATTTCAGGATCCTGAAGAATCAGGTTTTTATACGTGCCATACTTGCTGTCGGTGGCAGGGCCGGAAAAGCCGCCATAACGGATGGAGACAATCTGTTTGCCTGCTTCGTTGAGTTTGGAATTGCGCATGAGGTTGGTTTGCCGCACCACTACGACCGATCCTACCAACAGCATAATGGCCATGCTGAATTGCACGGTTGTCAGAAACTGCCGGAAGGTATTGGAGCCTTTGCGGAAAGCAAATTTTCCCTTTAGCACGGTCGCAGGCTGAAATCCTGAAACAAAAAGTGCCGGATAACTGCCTGCCAGCAAGGTAACCAATGCGATGACACCGGCAGTGATGAGCAGCATCTGGCCATCAAAAAGGTGGCCAATGGTAAAGGTTTTGCCGGTCATGTCGTTGAAAGGAGACAGGAACAACATCACCAGCAACAGGGCAAACAACGCTGCGCCGCAAACCATGAGGAAAGATTCCACCATGAACTGGAAAAACAACTGCTGCCGTACACCGCCAAAAGTTTTGCGTAAGCCGATTTCTTTGGCGCGGGTAACGGAGCGCGCAGTGGCCAAATTGATGTAGTTGATGCAGGCCACTACCAGAATCAGCAAGGCAATGGTGATGAAAACCGATATGTATTTGCCATTGGCAGATTTGTGGTTGGTGGCCCAGTCTATCTCCTGATCGAAGTGGATGTCTGTAACTTTTCGGACAACGAGCGTCGCCTTTGAATTCGGGTCAAAGCGGGCAACAATAGCGTCCACCTTTTTCTGGAGATCGGCTTTGATGAGCGGGATTTGTTTCTCGTCGCGGCATACCAGAAATGAACTGATCCAGTAATTCCGCTCTCCGTCACCCATTGCTGTATTCAGCAGGTTTTCCAGATCTTCCACAATGGGCTTCAGCGCCAGGATATTGCAAATGTATTTGGGGTGCACGTGGGTATTGGAGGGAAAATCTTTGTAGATCCCGGTCACCATCATGTTTATTTTCTGGCCATTGGTAGTCCAGGTATGCGAAACAGCTAAGGTTTTGTTGATCGGGTCTTCGTCGCCGAACATTTCTCTGGCGGCGCTTTCGCTCATGATGATGCTGTTCACTTCTTTCAACGGTGCTTCCTTGTTGCCGTTCACCACATCTATGGTCAGAATTTTAGTCATCGCCGGCTCTGCCCAGATGATGTCTTCGGTCAGTACTTTTTTGTCCTTTGCAGCATAGTCGAGTGTAGTCGGCATGCCATCTGCTGTATAGCCAGCGATGTGGTCAATGCCCGGATAATTGTCCTTGATGTAGTTGTCCCAGCCAGCCGGAATGGCCGGAAATGCATTGCTTTCGCCATTCGCCTGCGTCATGCGCATGCCCATTCGGTAGGTGTGTGCCGCATCCGGAAGGTGGGTGTCGAAGGTCAGTTCGTCGCGAACGTACAGGAAAATGAAAATCGCTGAGGCTAAGCCAATGGAAAGCCCAAGGGTATTTACAATAGCGTAGCCCCTTTGCCTTGCTATGTTGCGGGCAGCAAGCAGGAAGTAGTTTAACAGCATAATCGGGTGTGTTCGGTGTAACAATCGGGTTAAAAAAGGGAAATTGCTGAAATAAATTCAATTTATAAAGTGTTGTCATTCTTTAAAACGACAAATAATATAAATTTAACACTTTCAGCCCTTTAGTTCTTTATTGCTTAACCCAATAATGACAAGGAACGCCCCGGAAAGGATGCATGGCAGGAGGGGGATTTTGCATAACCCTTCTGGATTGGATACGTGTCGGACACCTCGAAGCTGTCCGACACGTATCCAATCCAGAAAACATTCCTGCACGTCAATTCTTCAACCCATACCGAAAATCCACCGGCACTTTACCCGCCAGCAAACGGCCGTCTTTTTCCGTGTATTTACTGCCGGCCGGAATGAACACGAGCAGCCGTGCTGCATCCGCAGCAACAGCAATGGCAACTTTTCCTTTGACGTTACGGTGCAACACCTTGCGGCTCACGGTATCGTACACATCTGTCTTTTTGCTGCCGATGTCGATGTTCACCGTTTGGGCTTCGGTGTAGGGATTGTACAGCAGGTAAGTCGGGTACGCTTCGTATTTGCGGAACATATCTGTGGCCAGGCAGTCTACTTGCAGGATTTGCGGCACATCCGTGGGTTGGATGGTGGCGCCGAAAATGCCCACATGCCCGCTCCCATAGACCGAAAACATGGTTTCCGGGGGCATACCCGGCGCCCACAACGGGCCATCGCCCTGTGCAAACGGCGTAATGCCTTTGTGTTTTTCGTAAATGGATTCCTTAATCAGCCCTTCGTACGCGATCACATTTTTGGTGAGGGCTTTGCGGTTGGGCAGAGCCTGGAGGCCGTCCGGAATGTCGTTGGGATAGAACAGACGCGCCGTGTTGGCAGCGTTTAGTGCCCAGCGGCCAACGGCACGGGCATAGCGCTGGTCATAGCGCAGCATCGCAGTGAGTGGCCACGCCAGGTCGAACGTATTCATACAAAAGCCATAACCACCGTTGTGAATGGTGCTGCCTGACATGCCACTGACGTCGTACCCGCCCCATTGGTCTACTATGACCCCCCAGCCTTCCCGGCCCACAGCATCTCCGTCGAAGGTCCAGTTCATAAATTGTTGTACGTCGTAATTGGCACCGGTTTCG
>JABWAJ010000188.1 GCA_013361075.1 Saprospiraceae bacterium
AGGTCGAGGAAATTTTGTTTTAGACAAGGCGAATTTTGCAGACATAGCCGGCAGCTATGATGAAAAAATTCAACGCAGTATAAAATAAAATTTGCCGAATGTAGCCAATTAGTGAATTCCCGAACAAGCTCTTATTTGGAGGTTGCTTTTTCCAGCAGCCAGTCTTTAAGTACAACCTTACTTTTGTTGATATCATTGACTAACTGATTTTTATCGTATTTTTTATTTAACAATTTATGGAACAGACGGATGAAATTTCTCATACCAACTATTGTATCTTTCCTTAATTCTTTTTCTCTGGATAATTGCTTTGAAAAAGCTTTACTCATTGAAATAAGGTGGCTATCCATATCTATTTTATTCAATTCATAACTGCATGCCAAAACCAAGGGCTTTAAACGGGCAGTATGTTCAATGTCAGTCGTATCCACCTGATCCAATAACTGGAGCGCACTTTGAAATTCCTTTTGCCTGAACGCTACAATGGCCAGACTGATGTTTTTTGTATTCACCCCGGATTTCGTTTCTACAGCCGGAGTGTATTGCTCAATAAATGTTTTCACCCAATCAAACTTTTGAGCCCGGCAGGCAAATACGATGATGTTATTATACTGACCGGACGATAACAGCCCTTTTGCCGTGAATGTGCCGTATTCCAAACCAAGCAAATTGAGTTCATGTGCTTTTTCTACAAAAACCAGATTCCCTTTTAATAATTCATTCGCTGCATAATTTTGCAGGTAAGCAATCAGGATTATTTGCTCGCTGGTGTCAATTTGACGGCCATATTGTTTTAGCAGTGTTATGATGTTGTCGTATTGAATGCTGGATTCAGTTGTAATCAGCAAATAAGTTTTGTAGTAGATATGAATCAAAGGATTGGCTTCCAGTAAATCAGGAGAAAAATGAAGAGTTGGAATGTAAACACTTTGTGATTCCCCGTCCTGCGGTAATTTTTCCAACGCCAAAAATTTCTGACGACTTGCTATTTCACAGGCTAGTTTAACTTGAGCAAAGGCGTAAAAAGTATCCAGCGTGGAAACGCAGCTGATTAAATCCTTATAGCCTTCATAAATACTCTTTCCGGGTATTTTATAGCAATCGATATAGGATAAAGCAAACTGAAAAAAATAAGTTAAGTCGCTTTGAGGTGGTTTTTCATAACAGACATATTGCAAAAGTTTCAAATGCTTTTTTGCCTCATTGTATTGTTCTTTGCTTATCAAAACATCAAGCCAAAGCAATCCTTCTTCTATGGAATCAGCAGTTTTCTGATAAACGAGAAACTCCTTCAACCGCAAAAAAAGGTCAGACAGTGTATTGAGCAATTTTGTTTTATGATTCGCCTGATCAGAGACCCAGGGCTTGTCAAATATTTTCAAACTGGCAAAATCAATATTCAGCTTCTTTTCATTGGAATAGTGGGGGCGAAAGGCTTTGATGTAGTTGAAAACAGCCAGGGTTGCTTCATGATTGCCATAGTTATGTGCCAGAAATTTCCCAAATTCAGTAAGCTCTTTGGGCGTCAATCGGCGCAGGTAAGAGATAAATTTGCTGTTTCCCATATTTTTCATATTTTTTATATTTTAATATGTGGTGAAATAAATCGAAATCTAAAACAAGAATTCCAAACTTCACCACAATCTCTGTATAATTTTCGTTCAACTATTTGATTTTAACTAATTGATCTTAAATGACATGTGATTGTGGTTTATTAACAACTCTTACCCGTGGTGCCAGGATAGGACAAAGGGGAGCATGAAAAACATAAAAAAATAATGGGAAATGAGGTGAAATTTGTCCAAGCATTCGCCTCTTGTTTGCCACTAAATTGCACCATAATTAAATCACAGGTCGGGCAATACTGCTAAGCTCAAAATATAAAAAGCCCAAATCGAAAACAAAAAGGCAATTATTAGCTAAGTATTTTAGCAGAGTTATTAAAGAGCAAGGTAGAAAATTATCTAGAATATATGATCAGGAAATCAACCTACATTACAGGTTGATTTCCTGTTTTTTGCAATATCCGGTTCGACAGTCCCTTAATAAAATAATCGCCTTTAAAAGGCAAAGAACTGACGGTGGTAGTTGAATCTTGTCTACTGAAATTATTTACCAGACAAATAGAAAAAGCCACTGCTTCAGGGCAGCGGCTTCCATAAACCATATAAAGCGAAAAACAAATCGTTAACCTTTTCAGGCACTTTTCCTCAACCCCTGCCCCATAGCCAGTGCCAGCTCATCCAGTTTTTCAAAAGCATACCCTAATCCTGCAAAATGCTCCAACACCCGGGGAAGAGCATACATCAAATTTTCCCGGGCTTTAAGGCTGTCGTGGAAGACAATGATGGAGCCTGGGCCAGCGTGTTCGGTTACATTGGCCAGGCATTGTTCCGGCGTGATGGCTGTGTCAAAATCGCCGCTCAGAATATCCCACATGACAATTTGGTAGTGGCGTTGCAGAAACTGCGCCTGGCTGGGTTTTAGCCGCCCGTAAGGCGGGCGAAAAAGCGTGGACCCTGTTTGGGAAGCACAGTGCCGTACGTTGTGGAAATAGGGAATATTGTCGCTGGCCCATCCGCTCAGGTGGTTGTAGGTATGGTTGCCCAGAGCATGACCAGCAGCCTTCACCTGTTCGAAAACTGACGGATGCTTGCGGATGTTGTCGCCCACACAAAAGAAAGTGGCATGGGCATTATATGATTCTAGTTGCGACAGGACCCAGGGTGTGACTTCCGGAATGGGCCCATCGTCGAAGGTCAGGTAAAGGTTTTTTTCTGCTGTAGGCACATGCCATACAAAATTCGGAAACAGATTCCGGATAAAATTAGGCGTTTTGACAAGGTACATAGCCAATTAATTTATGTTCATGGAAAAAGGATCATGGGTAAACTTCATTTTGGGGATTGAACTAGTCCGTTTGCCTTTATTCAAAATCATTAACTTTGCAGCCTCAAATTCAAAAGAGTCGGCCCGGCAAAGTGTACACACCGGTTCGGGCATACATAAAGAGACTTGTCGTTGCGGCGTAAGGGAGCTTAAAGTCGCGGTGAGTTGGCTTTGTTTTGTTGCTTTTTTGAAGAAACGTTTGTTTTTGGCGATCTGCTGCTTTGATAAAAAAATAATGCAAAGCGGTAGTGCCTTTCATTTATTGGCAATCAATTGAAAAAGTTTGATGAAGGATACTTCCAATTCAATGGCCTCTGCGGCAAACATCAGGGTCCGTTTTGCGCCAAGCCCGACAGGGGTATTACACATCGGCGGCATTCGAACTGCACTGTACAACTACCTGCTGGCAAAGCAGCAAGGGGGTACTTTTATCCTCAGAATTGAAGATACGGATCAGGGGCGCTATGTGCCAGGGGCAGAAGCTTACATCGCGGAGGCGCTGCAATGGTGTGGCCTCATCCCGGATGAAGGCCCCGGTTTTGGCGGCGAATATGGCCCTTACCGCCAATCGGAGCGCAAGGACATCTACCGGCGTTATGCTTTGGAAATGATCGAAAAAGGAACAGCTTATTACGCTTTCGATACACCGGAAGCCCTCGAAGCTCAACGCCAGGCAGATCCAAACTTCAAGTACGGCTCAACAGTCCGGTTGTCTTTGAGCAACAGCCTCACTTTAGGCAAAGCGGAAACGGATCGCCGCATTGCTGCAGGAGACCCCTGGGTCATTCGTCTTAAAGTGAATGAAAATGAAACCATTCACATACACGATCTCATTCGGGGTGAGGTGAATTTTCAAACCAACGAACTGGATGACAAAGTGCTCTTGAAATCAGATGGCATGCCAACCTACCACCTTGCCAATATTGTAGACGATCATCTGATGAAAATCACGCACGTCATCCGGGGCGAAGAATGGCTGCCAAGCACGGCGCACCATGTTTTATTGTATCGCGCGCTGAACTGGGAAGAGACAATGCCCCGGTTTGCCCACCTGCCCCTTATTATGAAACCGGTGGGCAGCGGCAAGCTCAGCAAACGCGATGGTGCCAAGTTGGGAATTCCTGTATTCCCACTCTCGTGGCAAAGTGATAAGCCCGAAGATACCGTAGTTGGTTTTCGGGAATACGGCTTTTTGCCTGAAGCGGTTGTCAATTTTTTAGCCTTGTTGGGCTGGAGCCCTGGCACTGAGCAGGAGATTTTTTCCATGGAAGCATTAAGCAGCGCTTTTTCGATTGAAAAGATCAGTAAATCAGGTGCACGCTTTGACTTTGACAAGGCGAAGTGGTTCAACCAACAATACATTATGGCAACCCCGAACGCAACTTTGGCAAGGTTGGTACGTCCCATTGTAGAAGCCCACGGACACAAGCCAGACGCTGCTTTTTTGGAAGCTTTTTGTGGTTTGATGAAAGAGCGTGTGACTGTATTGCCTGAATTTTGGGAAAACGGGTATTATTTTTTCGAAGAAGTACGCAACCACGACCTGTCGGGCATTGCCAAAAAATGGAAAAAAGAAAACCGACCAGTCTTTGATGGATTGATTCGGTCTTTTTCAGCAATCGGGTACTTTGACGCAGAAACCCTAAAAACCGCAACGGATACATTCATGGCCCAAAACGAACTCAAACCCGGGGATGTGCTGCCTGCACTGCGCATTGCACTGGCAGGCACCATGAAAGGCCCTGCGGTATTTGATATGATGGCCCTGCTGGGCAAAACGGCGTCGGTAACGCGCCTGAACCAGGCATTCGATCATTTTGACCAAACAATCTGATTATGGCAAAAAAACACAATGACGAAAAAAATGACGGCGAGGCTGCTCTGGGGAGCTTCGATATCCGGGTAAATGAATTTGGGGAAATCATTACGAACATTGACATAGAAAGTCTGAATGATTTCCTCAATAAAAATGTGGAGGACAAAAAGTTCAAAGATCGCCCCGATTACCAGGCATCTTTGGAAGAAGAATAGCCTTTTAAAAGTTGATAAGGAAACTCCGGGCAGCTGCCGGATGTCGCTTGGCAGCCGCTTTGTCAGTTTTTTGCGGTTGTTTTCTCGTCGAATCGGCAAATATTCAATATCTTGCCCTCCGTTTGATAAGCCCTGTAACAACAGGTCATTACATCACAAAAACCGATCATCCCATGAACTTAAAGCAACAGGCAGTTGATGCCCACTGCTCTTCCCGTTTTATACAGGGCCCCTTCTTCCCACAAGCATATCCGAACAATCGTTTGCTCCACGCAAACAGAACACATACCCGTAAGAAGTTTTGATTTGACTAACCGCTGTTCCGGTTTCCGGTGCAGCTGCATTTGCATCCATGTGCTTTTATTAATCGAAATTCATTCCTTTGTACCAAACATACTATTGGCATGAAAAACTATCTACATTGCCCGGTACGCCCCATCTGGCTAATACTTGCAGTCTGTTTAATGAGCGTTACCTCTGTTTATTCCAGAAATGCGCCCCAGCCTGAAACTTCCCGGCACGACAAGATTTCATCGAATCCGCAGGCAGCTCCTGTGTTCGTCGATTTGCCACCCAATGATACCATTGTGGATTGTGCAGACAATGTGCCTGCGCCGGTAGGCCTGATGGCTACTGATGATACCGACCCCACATTCCCCAAGACCATTATGCCAACTGATTTTCCTGACCCGGGCACAATTGATCCCTGTGAGGGGGCTACGATTATCCGAACCTGGATGGCAATTGATCAGGATAATGATACAGCCATGGTTACCCAAACCATTGTAGTGTTGCCTGATACAGAAGGCCCGGAAGTATCGGTTCCTGAAATTCAGGAAACGCAAGCGTGCCAGGTATTCAACTATGGCGTTTGGATCAATTCGCAGCGACTGCGTGTGGCAACAAACAGCACCGACAACTGCAGTGGGATAGATGACATCAGTGACGACGCCCCGCCTTCGTTTGATGACCCCTGCGGCATGCTGACTGTTACCTTTACCTTGCTGGATAATTGTGGAAATACCACACAATGGCAGGCAATGGTTTCGGTTATTGATACCATTGTGCCTGAGATGACGGGGTTGCCATCTAATGTTACCATCAGTTGCAGTGATCCCATTCCGCCTGTGCCTCATGTAACCGTTACTGATAATTGTACCTCAAGTCTGGTACCTACGTTTGTGGAGACGAATACACAGGTCATGGACAGTACCTGTGCCCAATACGAATACAGCATCGTTCGCACCTGGACCGTTTCGGATTCATGCGGAAATGAAAAATCCCATACGCAGGTCATTGCTGTTGATGATTTTACAGCCCCCACTTTTACAGTGCCTCAAGACATCACAATCAACTGTAGCGATGACCCGCAGAACCTGACCATAACCGGAAATGCAACCAATGTGGTCGACAATTGCGATCCGGATCCTGAAATTTTTTATACAGATGTTGTTCAAAGCGGGAGTTGCCCGGGCAATTCCATTATTGTCCGAACCTGGCGTTCGCGCGATGTATGCGGGAATGTAACCGGGAAAATTCAAACAATCACTGTCGTAGATGACGAATCTCCGGATTTTGTTGTTCCTGGCGACATCACGGTCAATTGTGACGACGCCAATGATGACGACCTGACGGGAGAGCCAACCAATGTGACGGACAACTGCGACAACGCTCCTGTAGTTTCGTTCACCGATGTAGTGGTTTCAGGGCCTTGTGTGAACAGTTATAGCATTCGCAGAACCTGGAAAGCAACCGATGTTTGTGGCAACTTCACTGAAAAAGACCAGATCATAACAATTGTGGATAATGTTGCCCCTGTGTTGGGTACAACAGCCGCTAACCTTACCCTCAATTGTACAGAAGGCATCAATGTGCAGGGGGCCTTCGACGCGTGGGTCAATGACCTGGGAGGAGCTAACGCTTCAGATAATTGTACCGAAGACCAGGATCTGGTCTGGTATGCATTCAACAGCGGCACAAACGATCCGGCGTCCCTGCCCATCAACAACTGCCCTGCACCGGGAGGTGTAATCCGCACCCGGATGGTTGATTTTATAGTAGAGGACGAATGCGGCAACCGCGACACCACTACGGCAACATTTAAACTGATAGACAATGTAGCACCCATCATCAGTGCCTGTCCGGAAAATGTAACAGTTGCTACCAATGCCGGTCTCTGTGAGGCGACTTATGTACTGCTGCCGCCCGTAATTGAAGAAAACTGCGCCGACACAACCTTAGCCATCAACCTTACAGGCTCAGCTCCGATTACCGCTAACGCACAACCCGGACAAGAAGGAGATACCCCCGTCAATCCGGTTTTTATTAACTTGAATGTACCCATACCCGCGCCGGTAAATGCCCTTGGCTCCGGCACCCTGACGATAGAGCTGGTTTCTGCCGACGCTGAAGAAACCACGGAGTTTTTCAACATCTATGGTGAAGCCGGAACGTTTCTGGGAACGACTATGCCAACGCCGGCTCAATGCGGGAATTCTACCACATTCATTACACTAAGTGCTTCCCAAATCAATAACTGGGCGCAGGACGGCGTAATTGTAATCAGCCTGCAACCCAATACAGCAGGTGGTTTGCTCGGAAGATTCTACATCAACGCTATTTGCAACCCTGCGGGGACGGTCAATGCCGAACTGGATTTTACTGCCAAAAACTTTGGCGCGCTAACTTTTGAATACAGCATAAATGGTGGCGGTCGTACTGCCGTAGTGCCCATAGGGCCCCGCAGCATTTCGCTCGATCCCGGGGATCACCTGATTACCTATTATGCGACTGATTGCGGCGGCAATGTAGACAGTTGTTCCTATGTGGTGACCGTTGAAGACATGGAAGCTCCCGTGTCGCAATGTCCTTCCGACATTCTTGTCAATCTGGCTGCCGGTGCCTGCACGGCTTCTGTAACCTTGCCATTGCCCGCCGGCGCTACAGATAACTGTGGCGTTTACAATCGCTATGAACAGACCTTACCGGCTGATACGGCGGCGGCATGGCTGACTTTTGCCTACGACCCCAACCTGAACGATTATATTGCCAATGAAGAACTGTTTATCTTCAACGGGTTAGCAGCCAATGCTTTCGCTCCTGTAACCTTGCAACTTGACCTTCGCGGGGATTTTGTTGACAACAATGCTTTCCTGACCATTTATGGAGATGACAACTCTGTTGTCGGCCTTACGCAACCGGGAGTGAGCAATTGCGCTACTGCAGGCCAGGTTTCGTTCAATATTCCTGCTACAACCTTTAATGCCTGGGCGGCAGATGGAACGGTACAGTTTCGCGTACAGCCTTTTGATGTACCTGTGCCTCCGGGCGTTCCCGGGGATGGCGTGAATCCCTGTAATTCCGGAGTAGTAGACGCAACCGGAGAAGTAGACAGTGTTAGTTATGTTTTCGCAACGCTGGTGTATAACCGACTTACGCCGACTTATTTTGCCCAGGGCGCTACGACGATTCCGCCTACAGTCATGCAGTCGCCGGGTATTTTGCCAACTCATGTATTCAATTTAGGAGAGACCGAGGTTTTTTATGTAATCACAGACCTTGCCGGCAATACAGATACCTGTTCTTTCCAAATTATAGTAGAAGACAATGAAGCACCAATGGTTTCTTGTCAGCCTGCGTTCCTTTTCATTAACCCATCGGGAATGGATGTGCAAACGCTGGATGTATCAGATGTGGACCTGGGCAGTACGGATAACTGCACCATTGTAGATCGTTTTATCACACCTAATACTTTTACCTGTGCGCAGATTGGCAGTATCGTTAACATTACCCTGACGGTTGTTGATGGATCTGGTAATTCAGCAACGTGCAATACCATTGCTGCCATTACAGCAGAAGGTCCGATGCCGACAGCAAATTCGGGTTTATGCGGGGGCGACACCTTGTTTCTTTTCGCTAATCCGCCCGTTGGAACCTATACCTATCGCTGGTTTAACCCCTCGGGCATGCTTATTTCTACCCAGCAAAACCCGGTTGTACTCGGAATCAGCCCGGCTGCTGAAGGCCCCTATCGGGTAGAGATCCGCGGGGTTACAGGTTGCACCGCCGAAGGCGTCGTGACTGTTTCCATTGAAGACCTTCCGGTTACTCCCAGTTTACTTACAGCTGCTTCGGTATGCAGTGTTGACAACATTGTGCTCAATTCCTCAATTTTCCCAATGGGAAATAATGTCCTGTTTTCCTGGTATCAGGGCTTGCCGCCAAACGGAGTTTTGATCGGTACGACCAACCAACCTACCCTAACGATACCAGGGCCGCATCCGATCGGAGCCAACAATTACTACCTGACAGTCGAAGCCAACGGATGTTTGTCGGCACCCTCCAACCCGGTTAATGTTGCGGCAGTGGCCAAACCTGTTGCCAGTGTAAGTTTTACGGATACCCTTGTCTGTGCCGGAACGACCGTCAACCTGGGAACTCCGGTTGTCGGAGCAGGGATTACCTAC
>JABWAJ010000189.1 GCA_013361075.1 Saprospiraceae bacterium
TTTCCTTAACACAATTGAACGCAACAGCCCGACTGGGGTTTTTATCTTTGCCATAATTTTATTACTTCCTAAAATTACCCTGATATGCAAGAATTCCTACACCGGCAGTGGTTGTTAGTAATTGCGCTGATGTTTGCAGCATTGACTGGCTATGCACAAAAGCCCAAAGCCTGGACTTCTACGGAGTTGTACGAGGGCATTCAGAAACTAAATTTTTTAGGTTCAGTGCTGTATTTGGCAGCTCATCCGGATGATGAAAATACGCGGCTGATTTCTTATTTAGCTAATGAAGTCAAAGCCAATACGGCCTATTTGTCTCTGACCCGTGGAGATGGCGGTCAGAACTTAGTCGGGTCGGAAATTGAAGAATTACTCGGGGTGATCCGTACTCAGGAATTGCTCGCTGCCCGTCGTACAGACGGAGGACGGCAGTTTTTTACCCGTGCTAACGACTTCGGATATTCCAAACACCCTGATGAAACCCTGCGCATCTGGAGCCGCGAGGATGTATTGTCAGATGTGGTCTGGATCATTCGCAAATGGCAACCGGATGTCATCATCAACCGGTTTGACCACAACTCGGCGGGCAAAACTCACGGCCATCACACCGCTTCGGCTATGTTGGGGGTAGAAGCTTTCGATCTTGCCGGAAAAAAAGACGTTTATCCCGATCAGTTAAAATTTGTGGCGCCGTGGCAACCACGCCGTTTGTTTTTCAATACTTCGTGGTGGTTTTATGGCAGCCGGGAAAAATTTGCGGAAGCAGATAAATCCAAAATGCTGGGCATCGACGGTGGTGTTTTTTACGCCCTTCGCGGCAAATCAAACAATGAAGTTGCTGCTGAAAGCCGCAGCCAGCACCGCTCTCAGGGATTTGGCTCAGTGGGCACCCGTGGTTCAGAATTAGAATACCTCGAATTGCTTAAAGGTGACCTGCCAAAAAACAAAGAGCAGCTCTTTGATGGCATCAATACCACCTGGAGCCGTGTTGCCGGTGGCGAGCCCATCGGAAAATTGCTGAAAACAGTAGAGACAGAATACCGCTTTGACCGCCCGGCAGCCAGTGTGCCCAAATTGCTGGAAGCCCTGCGGCTTATGGAAGCATTGCCAGATGGTTACTGGAAGCAATGTAAGGTGACAGAAATTAAAGAAATCATCCGCGGCTGCCTGGGCCTGTATATGGAAGCAATCGCAGAAGATTTTTCGGCAACACCTGGCCAGGAAGTAACTGTGAATGTTGAGCTCATTAATCGTTCCGGCATAGAGGTGGTTTTGCAAAAATTGGCCTTCCTTCCGGCGTTGAAAGATACGGCCATGCAACAATTGCTGGCACAAAATGAACCGTTGAAGTTGTCGAAGAAACTACAATTATCCTCCGATATGCCGCTTACTAATGCTTACTGGCTGGACCAGCCCTGGGCATTGGGCATGTACACCGTACCCGATCAAACCCTGCGCGGACTACCTGAAACGCCACACCAGTTCAAAGTTAAATACACCCTTTCTGTGGCAGGAAAGGTAATAGACTGGGAGAGCGACGTTGCTTTCAAACGCGAAGATCCGGTCAAAGGCGAAATTTACCGGCCTTTTGAAGTAACACCACCTGTATTTGGCAATATTGGAGAAAGCGCTTACGTATTTGCTGACGATGAAGCACAAACGGTTTCTTTGGTGGTGAAATCCGGAGCACCAAACGTTTCCGGTTCGGCTTCATTGGAGGTGCCTAAAGGATGGCGAATTGAGCCCAATGAAGTTCCTTTTACCCTTAAACTTAAAGGAGAAGAACAAACCCTGCGCTTCAAGTTGTTTCCGCCAAAAACCACAAACGAAGGGTATATACGTCCTATGCTCAAGGTAAGTGGCCAGGCTTACAGCAAAGAAATCGTGTTGATTGAATACGATCATATCCCCACTCAGACAATCCTCCGGGAAGGCCTGGTTAAAGTCGCCCGGACTGATCTGAAAAAGGTAGGCGACCGCGTGGCGTACATCATGGGGGCTGGCGACGGCATTCCTGCGAGCCTTCGACAAATTGGCTATGAGGTTACCGTGCTGGAAGACAAAGACATTACACCGGAGAACCTGGCTGGCTTTGATGCGGTTATCCTTGGCGTTCGTGCCTACAATACTGTCGAGCGGCTGAAATTTCATCAGGCAAAACTGCTCGAATACGTAGAAAACGGGGGCACCATGATTGTTCAGTACAATACTAATTTCGACATGGTGCTGCCTGTAGAATCCATCTCTCCGTATAAACTCAAAATTTCTCGTGATCGGGTAACCCTGGAGGAAGCAGAGGTGCGTTTCCTTAAACCGGACCATGTGTTGCTAAACCATCCCAACAAAATAACGGCTAAAGATTTTGAGGGCTGGGTGCAAGAGCGGGGATTGTATTTCCCCAATGAGTGGGCTCCTGAATTTGAAGCCATTCTGTCGTGCAATGACCCTGGTGAACCGGCCCGGGATGGCGGCTTGCTCGTGGCAAAATACGGAAAAGGGCATTACATCTATACCGGCTATTCCTGGTTTCGCGAATTGCCTTCGGGCGTTCCGGGAGCTTTCCGCCTGTTTGCCAATATGATTTCAATTGGAAAAATGGACAAGCCATAAACAAAGGGCAAAAGGCAAGTGGGCAAAGATTCTACTTGCCTTTTGCCCTCAAAATGAACAGGGGGATTTTTTATTTTTCTCCAACGCTTCATAGCTGGACGGGTGTCTATTCTATAAAAAACGAAGCTATGAAAAGAAGCGTTATTCTTTACTTAATCGCAGGACTGTGCTGGGTTTCTGCATGCAACAAAAACGGGGAAACCCCAGCTCATACAGCCATACTTGAAAATGAAGTAACGGCGATTTACCAGGGGCTGTACCGCCACCCATGCAGCGGGCATTGGTTCAAAGAAGTAAACGGTGACCAGACTTTTTTTGCCCCGGGTGAATGGGATGCCGCTAATCTTGAAACAGGGGTCCCGTTACAAGTTACCTACGAACTTCTGCCGATTGAGCAGTTATCCTGCAATCTCCAGCCCGCGCCGGACAATTTCAGGCACATCCGGATTTTATCAATCGAGTAGTGCGAGTGGGAGGAAGGGGGAAAGGAAAGTAGGCAAAGGGCAAGTTGGCAAAAGGCAAGTGGGGAAAAGGCAAGTAGGCAAAGGGCAAGTAGGCAAAGGGCAAGTGGGCAGGATTAACACGTAAAGGTTGATATTTTCGTATGTAACCAGATTGCTCCTTGCCTTTTGCTCCTTGCCTTTTGCCCCTTGCCAACTTGCCCCTTGCCCTTTGCAACTTATTTACTTCTTACCCTTTCCTCCGGCAGGCATCATCAACACGCCCGAAGCCATAAATTTCAATTCTTCCAGCGGCTCGGTAATGGCTTCAATTTCTGCTTTGCTCTTACCGGCATCTTCGGCATAGTGGCGCAACTCATCTACTGTTGTGACCGATTTATAGGCAGTGCCCTGAATGATCACTTTTCGGCCTTCACAATCTAAAGGCATAAAAAAGCCATAATCTTTGAATTGCACAAAGAGCGGTTCAGCTTTCTTCGCACCGGGCGTCACGACATTCATCCAACAACCCTTTTTTTTGCAAACGGACTCCACTGTTCCAACCAATTTTACTTCAACAGATTCCTGACCGGCCATTTTTTTGGCTAGTTTTTTGTAAGGAATGGCACCGTCTGCGGTGATGGCTTCGCCAAAAGATTGTACGCTGTTTTGAGCGAATGTGCTGGTGGCCAAAGATACCAGAACCAGCAAACAAATGAATTTTAAAGATTTCATATTCAGTGATTTTTACAATTGTGAACAGATTGGAATTAATGAGTGCCTTCTGCGGGAAGCAGCAATACCCCTGAAGCCATAAACTTTAATTCTTCCAAAGGTTCTGTAATGGCTTCGATCTCTTCTTTACTTTTGCCCTCGTCTTCAGCGTAATGGCGCAATTCTTCAACCGGAGTAATGGATTTATACGCAAAACCATCCATAATCACTTTACGGCCTTTGATGTCTTTTGGCATAAAAAATCCATAGTCTTTAAATTGCACAAACATTTGGGCTTTATTCGGATCAGCGGAAACAATGTTCATCCAGCAGCCTTTTTTCTGACAAACTGATTCTACCTCACCAACGACTTTTACGGCAAGCGAATCTTTGCCGGTCATTTGCATCAACATTTCTTCATAGCTAACTGCCCCATCAGCAACAATGGTATCACCGAATGGTTGGCCTGTAATTTGAGGTGTTTGGGCAGACGCTTCTGTTGGGTTATCCGGTTGGTTGGCACAAGCTGCAAAAAAGCTTACGAGGGCTATTAAAGAAAGAAAATTCAATGCTTTCATAACGAATAATTTTGGTTAACAAGCGCGAAGTTAGGCCATGTTTGTCTTTTATTACAAAGATATTTATCACCTTTAACCTTGATCTTACACCAATCGACATGAATGCAGTGATCACGGGAGGGAGCAAAGGAATGGGGCTCGCCATTGCTGAAATTTTTGCAACCAATGGTTTTGAAATTGCCGTTACGGCTCGTACCCAATCAGATTTGGAGGCATTGCAACAAGATTTTGCTACGCGATTCCCCGATTCTGCGCTATTGGCCGTTCGCGCAGATTTGTCTCAAAAAGAAGGTATTCAGATTTTTACGGATGCTGTTTCAGCGCGTTGGCCAACAGTAGACGTTTTGGTGAACAACCTGGGGCAATTTCTTCCCGGCAAGCTGCTGGAAGACCCGGATGGTTTTCTGGAAAAGCTGATGCAGGTCAATTTCTGGAGTGCATATCACCTGACCCGGGCACTTGCCCCTGCTATGGTGGCCGCCGGGAAAGGACATATTTTTAACATTTGTTCAGTGGCCAGCCAGGCCGCTTATCCGGATTCCGGGGCGTATGCAATCACCAAATTTGCTTTGCTGGGATTTACAAAATCTCTGCGTTTTGAATTGCGGGAAAGCGGAGTAAAAGTCACTGCAGTCCTACCCGGTGCAACCTGGACTTCATCCTGGGAGGGTGCTGCGCTCAATCCCGGCCGCCTCATTGCTGCTTCCGATGTCGCCAAATCTATTTACCATGCCTGGGATACCGGCCCTTCTTCGGTGGTGGAAGAAATAATTCTGCGGCCCCAATTGGGAGATTTATGATTTAAACAGCAGGTTATGGTTTTAACCCTTGCAATTTTGCAAATCATTGGTATTGAATCTGCAGAAAAACATTTTATGAAAAAAAGACGCTACAGGCAATTCATCCTGGCCGGGTTGGTGTTGCCCATGCTGGTGCTTGTGGCAGGGATGTGGTGGTTGCACAGAGCCATGTATCACATTGTCCCGGCAGATATGGAGCAGATTCCATCCCGGTGCGCGGTTGCTGCCTCTGATTTTCATCACGAAATCGAGCAAGGCCGGCGATTCATCAAAAAATTCATGCGGGAGCACCATGCTCCCTCCATGTCGCTGGCCGTAGCATGGAAAGGCCGGATGATCTGGTCGGAAGCTTTCGGGTACATTAATTTGGAACAACGGATTCCGGCAACTCCCGAAACCCGCTACCGCATAAATTCTGTCAGCAAACCAATAACGGCAGCAGCCCTGGCAAAACTACTCGAAGCAGGGGACATTGGGCTTGACGACCCTGTTCAGCGTTATGTCCCGGATTTTCCAATAAAATTTTATCCCATTACCCTTCGGCAGGTGGCTTCGCATACCGCTGGTATTCGCCATTACCGTTCGGATGAGGAGGTGCTGAATACTCGCCATTTCAGCAGCATCGCCGAATCACTTGAGGTGTTTGCACAGGATTCTTTGCTCTTCAGGCCGGGAAGTCAGGTAAAATACTCCAGTTTTGGATACAACCTGCTGGGGCGCGTGGTAGAAAATGCATCCGGAAAAGAATTTACCGAATTTATCCGGGAAGCGGTTTTGGCGCCTGCCCATGCACAAGGAATTGGCATCGAAAAAAACGATACCAGCCAGGTTCGGTATTACGAACGGAATGGAGTCAATCCATTAACAATAGTGCCCCCAATTGATCAAAGCATTAAATATCCTTCGGGCGGGTTGGTAGGTACCCCTGCAGAGCTGGTGGCATTCGGGTCGGCTTATTGGCAGGGAAAAATTGTATCCCCGGCAACTGTCGCCCTTTTTACCCGCATGCAACTGTTGAACAGTGGCGAAGAAACTGGTTTTGGATTGGGGTGGGAATTGTCACGAACCCCCTCTGCTGCAAAGCGTTTGCTGATGGAAACCATTGCTGCACTGGGGATTTATTTGCCACATGCAACAGGTTTTTACGACAGCATTTACCACCGCGGCGGCTCAAAGGGGAGCATTTCCGGTTTGGTCATTTATAAAAATTACGACCTGGTACTGGCATTTGCCTCTAACATTAATGGGGAAGGAGCCCGCCCCTCCTGGAAACTACCCACCCTGATGATGGAACAGTTCATCCGGCACGTTGAGTCTGCCAAATAAAGTGATGTGTCTTGCTGCCAACATACTGTCAAAGTAGAAAATCTCAATGCCGTTCAGGTAAAATCAATGGAGGAACCTCCTGCTGTTGGTAAAGCAGGTTAAAAGCCGTGACATCGGTATTGATGATGGCATACATATCGGCTTTATAGCGCTCCCAATCCTTCAGCAAATCAGCCAACCGGTTGCGGGCACCCCCTGTGATGAATGGATCAGCGCCATCCACCCGGTTGCGAAGGTTGATTAATTCAGCACAAAGCCGCTTTGGAAAAGCAATTGCTTCCTTAGGCTCGGGCAAAGGCACCTGAAGAAGATTTTTTTCCCAGGAAGAAATTTTTTCAACGATGATCTTCCCCTGTTCAATCAAAATTGCAGGACCATCACTGCGAAGAGCCAGCGTCTGGTGGTAATGCTCGGCTTGCTGCTTGATGGCCCGCATTTGAAGAATACTGGCATTGATTTCACTGACCACCAACTCGATCGAATGTATAAATTCCTGATGGGCAACGTAATCCGAAGGCATAGCCGACAACCTGGGGTCTGGAAGTACCTCCACTTTTTGCTCGTCCGTACCTTTGGAAGTGGAAAAGCGAAGGGTGTAAACACCGGGGCCGACCAAACTGCCAAAATCATTGCCATCAGGCGCAGCGTCGGCCACAATGGGCAAAGTAGTACGCCTCATGTCCCAGTAAAAACGATTGATGCCTGCCCGGTTTGCCATAATTAGGGATGAATTCTGGGCTTTGTCAACATATATTTCCGCGGGCTTGGGGTGGCTGTAGTAACTGCGGATCAGGTTGCTTTCACTGTCAAAAATTTCGAGGGCAATGGTATCACCGGCCATTAATAAAGGCAGAAAATAATCGATGATAACCCCTGGCAATGGATTTTGACCCATATTTACGGCTGTCGTGGCCTCCATGGTGCGGTGCAGCCTTGCTGGTTTGGGTTTGAACAGCAGGGAACGCCTGAAAGAACGATTTACGCTTTGCTGGACACTGCCCAGGTCATCTAAAATCCAGAAACCACGACCGGAAGTAGCCGCCACGAGGTCGTTGTCGTGTATCAGCAGGTCATTGACAGGGCAGGTAGGCAAATTAAGCTGAAAACGCTGCCAACTTTCCCCATAATCAAAAGAGACATAAATCCCGGTCTCCGTTCCTGCGTAAAGCAGCCCCGGCCGGGCCGGATCTTCGCGAACAACCCTGACAAAATCATCAATTTCAATGCCATTTACGATTTTTTTCCAGGTCTTTCCGTAGTCTTTTGTATAATAAATAAGGGGTGAAAAGTCATCAAATTTATACCTCGAAGCAACAACATAGGCAGTTCCTGCTTCATGCGGAGAGACTTCAATACAGTTGATGAGGGCTTCGTCCAGGCCTGAGGGGGTTACATCCTGCCAGTTTTTGCCTTCATCAAAGGTGAGGTGAACCAAACCGTCATCACTGCCTGCCCAGATAAATCCCCGCTGGTGGGGGGAGCAGGCCATGTAGCTGATGGTATTGTAATTTTCTCCGCCTGCACCTTCATTGGTGTAAGGGCCGCCCCCGGCACCTTGCTTTGCGGGGTCGTTTCGGGTCAGGTCAGGGCTTATGACATCCCAGTTCATACCACCGTCTTCGGTGCGTAAAATGACATTTGCAGCATGGTAGATGACGTGGTTGTCAAAGGGAGAAGCCACCACCGGGGCGTTCCAGTTGAAGCGATACTTTTGTTCAAAAGGGGGCATGTCGAGGCCTATGGAGGGGTAGGCCATGATGTCCCTGGTTTGTTTTTTTTGTTGGTCGAATAAAAAGATATTTCCTTGATAATTAGTGGAATAAATGAGGTTTGGCGTTGCAGGATCCAGCGCAACAAAAGCACTTTCTGCATCTGAAATGACCTGCCAGTCCTGATCGGTAATGCCCTCCCCGAAAGTGCGGCTGGGAATGGACAAGGCTCCGTAATCCTGTTGGCCTGCATACAGAGAATATGGAAATTGCTGGTCGGCAACAACCCTGTACAATTGGGCAGTAGGCTGGTTGTAGGTAGAACTCCAGCTATTGCCATTGCCGCCACCATTGAAGGTAATGGCAGTGCCGCCATCTGTAGCAACAATGATGTTTTGAGGACGTTGTGGATTGATCCACAAGTCGTGGTGGTCGGAGTGAGGAGTAGGGATGACTTCAAAAGTTTTTCCACCGTCTGTTGACTTCAGCAATGGAACGTTCAATACGTAAACTGTTTCTGTGTCGGAAGGGTCGGCAAAAATCTTAGTATAATACCAGGCCCGGGATAAATGCTCCGGGTTGGTATTGGTTCTTATCCAGGAAATACCACCATCATTAGAGCGAAAAATACCTCCGTTGGTGGCCTCGGCAATCGCATAAACGACTTCGGGATCGGCAGGCGATACAGAGATGCCCACTTTACCAACCTGCTCCGGAAGGCCTTCTTTAAGTTTTACCCAACTTTCACCGCCGTCAATGGATTTGTACAAACCCGATCCGGGGCCACCACTCCGGATCGCCCAGGGATAACGCCGGTGGTCCCACATACCTGCATACAATATCCTTGGGTTGTGCCAATCCAGACTAATGTCGCAGGCGCCGGTGTTTTCATCCACATAAAGGACTTTCCGCCAGGTTTTTCCGCCATCAATCGTTTTGTAAACACCTCTTTCAGCACTTTTACCGAAAAGAGCGCCTTGTACGGCAGTCCAGACCACATCAGGGTTCTGGGGATGAATGCGAATAGAAGCAATGTGCCGGGAATTGGGCAAACCAATATGCTTCCACGTTTTTCCTCCGTCGAGGGATTTATAAACGCCGTCACCATGTGAGGTGGTGGCGCTTCTCGCGTTGGATTCACCCATGCCTGCATAGATGACGTTT
>JABWAJ010000190.1 GCA_013361075.1 Saprospiraceae bacterium
ATCTTGTGTCTAATTGTTCAATACAAAAGCGATATGAAAAAATTCATTGTTCTGTCTTTTACTTTATTGCTAGCCAGTGCCGGAACCCAGCTTTTTGCGCAGGAAAGTCTTTGGAAAACGCTCTCCAAACTTACCTACAAGAAACAATATGATGAAATGCTGGGCTTTAAAGTCGATGTACCGGTTTTTAGCGAAGAAATCAAGGCCTTAGAGGGAAAAGTAGTAACGGTGAAAGGATACATCATCCCGGTAGAAGGGTATAAAGGACATAAAGAGTTCATCTTTTCAGCATTCCCTTACAGCATGTGCTTTTTTTGCGGCGGTGCAGGCCCGGAAACGGTAATGGAGGTTTTTGCAAAAGAACCCATTAAATATACAGCAGAAGCTGTTACGCTGAAAGGGAAATTAGAACTGAACGGCTCCGACATCAATCGCCTGATTTATGGGCTACGCGAAGTGGAACAAGTCAAAACCAATAATTAGAGCCTGTCTTCAGCAGCCGGTAACAGACAGGCATTAACCACGCCATGAAAAAGCAATACATTGTCCTTTTTGGAATGCTGATAATTGCAGCATGCAGCACCTATCGGGGTTTGCCATCGCCTGTGGGCAATACTTCCTGGCGCACTAAAACGCTGCCTGCTACTCCCCAGAACGGCACAGGCGATGCCGATGCGGGACTTGCCTACCTGATCTATGGCGATTACATTGGCTCCGGGGTCCCTTATGAATTCATGAAAAACCGGTTGCTGGACAAACCCGACGTCATTCTGAAACGAGAAGGGCTTAACGCCAATGCGCAGTACATGCTGAATGTCTTTGAAGCCTCCAACGGCGTCAACGTGGTCAGCGGCAACTGTTTTACCTGTCACGCAAGTTGGTTTGAAGGCAAAATGGTCATTGGTTTGGGCAATAGTTTTTCAGATTACAGAAAGAGTCTGTTGACTGCTGCCCGGGTGCTGCATGCAGGCATGAATGTCAAATATTCCAAAAAGTCCAAAGAATATCAGGCTTATGAAGACTTTGGGCACTATTTCCAGGCAATGGCACCGCACATCGTAACCAACCAGCCTGGTGGCAATCCTGCTTTCCGGTTGGCCGAAGCCTGCATGAACTACCGGAATCCGTCGGATCTAACCTACCGTGAAAAGCCCAATTACGAAATCCCGGATTATCCCATTGCTACGGATGTGCCGCCCTTATGGCACGTGAAGAAAAAAAACGCGCTTTACTACACGGGGGTTGGGCGCGGTGATTTTTCAAAATTGCTTTTTCAGGCGTCTGTTCTGGGTATTCCTGACAGCAGTGCTGCCCGGAAAGCGGTCAACAATTTCAAAGATGTAGTGGCCTGGTTGCAAACACTGGAGCCGCCACGCTATTCAAAACCGATTGACCAACCGCTGGCTGCGAAAGGCGAAGCTTTGTTTTCAGAACATTGCAGTGGGTGCCACGGTACATACGGCTCACAGGAAACCTACCCCAACAAACTGGTCTCCCTGGATCTGGTAAAAACCGATCCGCTCTACGCAGCCTACGGCATGCAGTCGGGCATTGTAGCCTGGTACAACAGCAGTTGGTTTGCTCAATCGGAACCGCGCTCCTGGTTTGTACCCGACACCGGTTATGTGGCCCCGCCGCTTGACGGCATCTGGATGAGTGCCCCTTATCTCCACAACGGTTCGGTACCTACGCTCGACGACTTGCTCAACAGTCCTCAGCGTCCTGTTTACTGGAGTCGTACGGGCGAAAGTACGGATTACGACTACGAAAAAGTAGGATGGCTTTATGAGCGGTTAGACAAACCCAAGGGCAACTGGACATTTGATACAACCCTGCCCGGATACACCAATAAGGGCCATTATTTTGGCGATAAGCTTAGCGATGATGAACGCAAAGCAGTCATTGAATATCTGAAGACGTTGTAACCTAACCATCAGGCGCAACAACTTATTTTCTCCAGGAAAGCCTCCTTCCTAATCCAACCAACGCCAATCCTGTTGCCACAATATTGAATATCCAGATTCCGGCAGCATTGGTATCGATAGCAGGAAAGAGGCTCTTCAATGCTCCCCATATCTGGCTCATACCCAGGCAACATACAATGCCCGTAATGAGCAAAAGCGCCGCATTGTACAACATTGAATTGCGATAAGCAACCGGCAACAACACGCGATCATTTACGGCAAGCAATAAAAAAGCCGCAACAACGGGCAGCAGCAAACCATTGATGGCCTGCGCGGCAATGATGATGGGAATGGGACGCACTTCCAGCATTCCGAACAACATTCCTGTAGCCAACACAAGGCCCCAGGTGATGCGAAACCAGCGACCATTGCCCTGCCAGCGGGAGTTGCCTTCCCCGAGCAGGCTTTGTCCGGCAATGGCGGCTGCTAATGGCGCTGTAATGGCCGAACTGGCACCTGCCGCAAACAGGCCAAAGGCAAACAACGACGAAGCCCAGGGCCCCAATTGCGCACCCAGGGTGGCTGAAAGCGACGGGAACGTAAAATCAGGTGTCGAAAAAGTACCAGCTATCAAAATAGCCATGGAAATGATGCCTCCAAGCGTAACAGCAACGGCAATCCCCCAGCGCATTTCCGCAAGTTGCTGTCCCCGTCCAATGCCGGATGCTAAAAAGAGGTTGTAGGGAACAATGGTGGTGCCAATCAACCCGATTACAAGCAGCAATGACCCATCGGGCAAGGTCGGCAGCATTGCCCGGGCATAGTCGCCTGCCGAAAAATCTGTTTGCACCGCAACGGCAAGAAAGGCAATGCCCATCAACAACACGACAAAACCCAGCAAGCGTGCAATGAGTTGAAACTTACCGCTCCACAATAAAGCAACACAAGCAGCACCTACGATGATTGTCAACCAGGGGCGCGGCATGTTGCTCAAAACCTCCAGGCCTGAAACAGCGCCGAGTATGTTGCCTGCCTGATAAGCCGCACACCCCATGGCTACTGCCAAAAAGAGGACGACGCAAATTCGACGACCTGCACGACTGCTGTATTTCTCAGCGAGAATCTGTCCGAGGCTTTTGCCCGAACCAATGGCAATACGCGCCGCAGCTTCCTGCAACAGGATGGTGGCAATCGTAGAAAATGCCAATGCCCAAAGCAGTTGCAAGTGATGGCTGGCACCTGCTTTTGACGCTGTGGTTACAGTGCCCGGACCAATAAACGCCGCTGAAATAACTGACCAGAACAGGGCACCCGATAAGCCTTGTGAAAAAGTAATGCGTTTTGACATAGGAAGAAGAGGGTAAACGGTGAACGGTAGATGGTAGACGAGGTTAGGTCGCTTTTCGAACTTTATACGGGCGCTTTTGCTGCGATTCAAAATAGGTGCGCATTTGAATTTCAATGACAATGCCAACCGTAACCAGTTGGATGCCCGCAATAATCAACATTAACCCCAGTATCATCAGCGGTTTACCCCAAATATCGTGTCCCAGTATTTTCAGAATAATGAGGTAAAAATTAATGATCGCACCAACAGCGAAGAGCAGTACCCCTACATTTCCGAAAAGGTGCATGGGTTTTTGCATGTAGCGCTTAAAAAACAACATCAGCAACAGATCGCTGATGACTTTGAAAGTGCGGCCTATACCATATTTTGATTGCCCAAACTGCCGGGCGTGGTGCTTCACCGGTACCTGGGTAATGCGGGCACCTTCGAGGTGTGCCAATACCGGAATGAAGCGGTGCAATTCGCCATAAAGCCCTAATTCTTTTGCCATCTCCCCACGAAATACTTTCAGGGCACAGCCATAATCGCGGAGATTTACCCCGGCAGCATTCCGAATGATAAAATTGGCAATACGGCTCGGAATTTTGCGCAGAACAAACCCATCCTGCCGGTTGACGCGTTCACCCGCAACGAGGTCCCACCCACCGGTTTCTGCAATATTGAGCATCATGGGAATATCGGAAGGGTCATTCTGGAGGTCGCCGTCGAGGGTAGCAATGTATTCTCCTTTCGCATAGTCCATCCCGGCCATCAGGGCCAAACTTTGACCATAGTTTTTGCGAAACTCCACCACGCGAAGCCTTGGGTTTTGGATGCTGTACAATTCTTTAAGGGTATCGTCGGTAGAGCCGTCATCAACATACAGGATTTCATAATCCATTCCATCCAGGGCTTCGGTGATGCGTGCTACTAAAGGCCGGATATTGGGTGCTTCGTTGTAAACCGTCACAACGACGGAAAGCTTTGGCGACATAAGCTGAATATTTAGGGACAAAGCTATTCACCCTTGACCATTTTTGAACACGAAGGCGCGTAAATGATTTAAGGATTTTCGGACTTACCACCCCGGCGGCCTGATCGCCGTCCGCACAATGCCTTCCTGGCAAGGTTCACATACCGGTGACAGCAGGATCTGAACGCCAATTCCGCTGTTATCCTGCGGCGGTGGTTTCAGTACATAATCACGCTTGATGTAGACGCTTTTCCGGGTCACTCCAATTGCGGTAAACAGGCCAAGTACCTGTTCTTCTGCATCGTTTATGTTGGCAATATTCCCCGGGATAGAAGCGGGAGGATTGTCGAAAATGCCACCGGTGTTGTTGGTTTGACCAACCACGCTGTTCCAGAATCGATAAGCTCTTTCCTGCAATGCATGCTGCTCTATGATCATGAAATAATCGTCTTTGGAATCATAGGGAATGGTGGTGATCAATCGCTCAATGGTGCGGCCGTCGGTAAACTGGTCATTGGCGAGATCAATGCAGTTGTTGCACTTCGATATTTTCCAACAAGGTTCGCAACAAAAGCTGTACAAGCGGTAATTGATGCCGTTTTCCGTATCGGGAGCATACGTTTGCTTGCAATATTTCAGGGATTCGTAATGGGCCCATTTCCAGCGATAAAAATTCCTCTCGCCGGGGGTATCTCTGGTTTTCAAATACACTTCAAAATAGTCCCGGGCAATGCCTTCTGCACTGACTTCTTCCACAAAACGGCTGAAAATAGTATCAACCGGAGGTGAGGCCTGCAAAAACTGGGGTTGTGATTGATATTCTTTTCCGTTTTCTGTCAGGATGTGCAAGGTATAGGTTCGGCCAGGCATTCCCTGAAAACTGACAGAGTCTGTGCGGTAAGTTCCCCGCGATGTTTCTGTGAGGTCGAACCGGCTCCCTTCGTCGTCCATGATAAACACGGTGGCGTTGGCCACAGGTCGGGTGAGGGAAGCATTGTCATAGGGCTCACTCTGGCCGAGCTTTACGGTATAGGGCCCGGGCAGGTTGGTGATTTGTCCATCTACCACCAATTTGGGCACAATGTCTTCTGTACCGGTATCTATCGGGTCTATGCAGGCGTTCAGGCTGGCAAGCAAAACAAGCAACAAAGCGATGCAGGTATTTTTCATGCGTACATTTTTTTCATTTTCGGCTGTTTGGTGTAAACATCAGGTAGCCGAAACATTAGATTTAGGCGATTAAAATTTGAATTCATAGGTAATGGCCGGTACGATGGTCCCTATCGTAGCTAACCGATATGCCTCTACCTTGTTCAGGGCACGATAGGCCGTATTGTTTTTGGTTCTGAAAAACAGAGAATACGGATTGCGGCGCGCGTACACATTGTACAGAGAAAAGCTCCAGTAGCTTTTCCAGCGTTTGGTATTGCGCGGGTCCGGATCTATTTTCATGCCCAGATCGAGGCGGTGATAGGAAGGTGTACGGTCTTCATTCCGGTTGATGTAATTGGGAATGAACACCCCGTCCACCGTATATTTGCTTTCAGGAAATGTAACCGGGCGCCCTGAACTAAAGGTGAAATTGACAGAAAAACTAATGCGCCGGTTCTGTCGGTAGGTTGCCGAAAAATTGCCCACATGAGGCCGGTCGAAATTTGCCGGATAGTAAGTTCCGCTAAAAGTGCGGTCTTCATCGTAAGGACTTTCGATGCGCAATTGGGTGCTGGACCAGGTATAACTCAGCCAACCAGTAAACCGGCCTTTGGTTTTGCGCACCAGGAGCTCGACGCCGTAAGCCCGGCCGTCGCCCTGTAAAATAGCTGTTTCGGTAGCCTCCAGCAGCAGCAGGCTTACCCCGCTCCGGTAGTCGGGCATATTTTGTACCAATTTGTAATAGCCTTCCAGTCCGACTTCGTATTCGTTGTTTTTAAAATTCCGGAAAATCCCCGCCGATACCTGATCTGCAACCTGGGGTTTGGTATAAGGATCGCTGCTTTTCCATCGGTCAGTGGGCAGTGCGGAGGTAGTATTGGACACTAATTGCAGGTATTGAATCACGCGGTTGTAACCAAATTTGATCGAGCCGGAAGGCCCGGTACTGATTTTTACAGCCAGCCGGGGTTCAAATCCGCTATAGGTGCTGATGCGTTCGCCTTTGTTGTAAAACACGGTATCGGTAATACCGGACACGTCGCGGGGTTCGCCGGGTTCGTATTGAAACACGCGCCCCGGGCCATTGTAACTGTACCAGGAATAGCGCAGGCCGGCCATAACGCTGATGTTGTCGGAAATGGTCCATTCATCGTTGACAAAAGCAGCTGCTTCGGTCGAACGCTCCGGAGACAGGGTCATGGCATTGATGGCTGAAAGCCCTGAGCCAGGCTGCAAATCGCCGGGTTGAATGCGGTATCCGGACAGGATGACCCCCAGCTCGGCACTGTGTTTGTTATTGAATTGTTTGAGGCTTGCCTTGACATACCGTTGTTCAACACCGGAGGTAAATTCTGCGGCGTAGGCTTCGTCCGGGATGGAAAACCCGGGCTGGTAAGCACCAATGGCTCCGGCTACCTGGAAAGACAATTCGTCGTTGAAAAAGTGATTCCACCGGCCACTGGCGCCCAGGTTGCGCCACTTGAACAAGGTAGAAGAGGCATTTACTTCCAGCGCGGTGAGTGAATCGCCCGGGATGCGGAAAGCATCTTCGCTGAAAAATCCGGTAAAAACCAACTGGTCGTAATCGCTAAACCGGTAGCGTAGTTTGGCGGTAAATTCGTAGAAATTGGCATCAATTTCCCGAAGCGAAGGATCGGGCAGGGTTTTGAAAATGTAATTGGGTGCAGAGCCGCGTGCCGCAATGAGTACGGAGAGCTTTTCCCGCACCAGCGGCCCTTCGGCCATCATCCGGCTGGAAATCAGTCCAACACCCCCCTGGTACAGCCATTTGTCGGCAGCGGGGTCTTTCAGGCGGATGTCCAGTACTGAAGCTGTCCGGCCCCCATAACCTGCCGGGATGCCCCCACGGTAGAAGGTAACATCGCGCATGACATCCGGGTTAAACACTGAAAAAAATCCCAGCAGGTGGCTGGAATAAAAAACGGGGATGTCATCCATCAGGATGAGGTTCTGGTCAATATTGCCGCCGCGAACGTTGAGGCCGGTTGCCCCTTCGCCAACTGATGTAACGCCGGGCAGTAATTGCAGGCCTTTGAGTACATCGGCTTCCCCCAATAGCGAAGGCAAAGCTTTTATGGTTGTTGAGCTCAGCCGCGCAGCACCAAGGTTGGGGGTTGCAATATTGCGGTCCTGCGACTCTCCACTCACCTGGATTTCTTCCAGAAAATTGGTCAGCGGTTCCAGATACAGGAGTTGTACGGTATCTTTAATCAGGTTCAACTGAATTTTCATGCTTTCGTAGCCAATGTAGCTGACGATGAAGGTGTAGTCGCCCTGCGGCAGTTGAAAGCTAAAAAAGCCGTTGATGTCCGTATAAGCGCCTTCTTTGGTTTCCCGAACGAGCACGTTTGCGCCAGTAAGGGGCAGATTTTCGTCTTTCGACTTCACCACTCCCCGAAAATTGACTTCCCGGTTTTTCAGCAGGCTGGGTGTTTCCTGTGCCCGAAGCAGGATCGGCACCATCCAAAACAGGAGGAAGCACAACCCCGGCAGGCCGCAGCGTTTTTTCATACCAGTTATTTTGGAGGCAATATAGGATTTTGTTGGAATGTGAGGGAGGGGGGAGTTTGGAAAAGTTGGTCTGGAGGGAGACGAGAAGGCACCTTTGAGACGAAGGCGAACAGCAGAAAAGCGCTTAGTGTCTTTCTTCTTTTGTTTAATGAAATTCGGTCATAACTAAGTTGATGGATTACCAGGACAGAGGAGAGGCAAGCATTACACGGAGTTTGTTTCACTTTTAGCAAACAAACTCCGTGTAACGATCTTTTCCTTCAAGGCTTTATCCAGTTACTTCGGAGCCAATTCCGGGTTCAGCAGGTCATAAAACTGATCCAGCTTTGGCATGATGATGATCCGGGTGCGGCGGTTGGTGGCACGGCCATCAGCGGTCGCATTGGAAGCCAGGGTATTGTATTCCCCGCGGCCGGCTGCGATGAGGCGGTTGGGGTCAACTTTGTAGTTTTTCTGCAACACCCGTACCACTGCGGTCGCTCTTTTTGTGCTCAGATCCCAGTTGTCTTCAAAACACTGGCGGCTGATCGGCTGGTTGTCGGTATAACCTTCTACCATGACTTCCAGGCCCGGGCGCGATTCGATGATTTTGGCAATTTTGCCCAATACATCGCTCGCTTTGGGCGTAATGTTGGCACTGCCGGTCTGGAACAACATCTTGTCAGACAAATTGATGAATACCACCGTTTTGTCCACTTTCACCTCCACATCCTTGTCCTCGATGCCCTGGCTGAGTACGCCCTTCAGGTTTACAGACAAAGCAAGATTGATTGAATCTGCGCGGGTTTTGGCCGCTTGCAGCAACTGGATGTATTTGTCTTTTTTCTCTAATTGTGATAAAGTTTCCTTGATGTTGTCGCTGGCTGATTTGGACAGGGTAGTCAGGTCGTCTACCTGGGTCAATTGCTTGTCGCGCTGCGACCGGATGTCAGCGATCTGTTCGCGCAGGTCTTTGATTTGTTCTTCGCGAAGCTGCAGGTTGCTTTGAGCATTTTTGGCGTCATTGCGCAAGCTCGCCTGTTCTTCTTCGCAGGCCCTCAGGCGGTTGATCTTGTCGCTTAGCTCCACGCCAAGTTTTGCAATATCCGCATTGGCCGCGTCCAATTCAGTTTGTTTGAGCATGAATTGCTTTTTGCTGACGCAGGACCCAAGGCTCAGGGTAACAAAAAGCAACAAGTAAATTTTTGCATTAAAGTTCATAGGTGACAAAATTTATGATGGTTTGATGAATACAATGTTCTTTTTCAACGCCCGGAAGGTCCATAATATTACGATTATTGCAGATATCCGGGTAGTTTTTCTTATTTATATAACGTAAGATCGGGCATTTACTACCTGAAAACGAGAATTTTGCAACAACCGTGGTCAGGATTTTGTACCTTTTGGGGAAACAAGGCGGACTAAAGCCCGCGGAACATAGCACGGTGCCCTCCGTTTCGCGGGCTTT
>JABWAJ010000745.1 GCA_013361075.1 Saprospiraceae bacterium
ATATCCTTTGGCACACCCCCCGAAATCAAGTTGTACCCCGGGAAGCGATTTTTTCAACACCTTTCCGCTTAAGGTTACTTTGTCAAATCCTACAAAATGCAGCAAAGAATCTATGGTTGCCGTATCCACAGCCATCATCTGGCGCTTGGGCGTGTAGCCAAACCCCCAGTAGTTGACCAGCGGCATTACTGTAGGGTCAAATGCGCCGGATGATTGGTGGAAAACCTTTTTGGCGACATGAAAGTTTTCGAGAAAATGACGGCCGGGCCCACTAAGGGTATCTTCAAGAATAAAAGTAGACGTTGCCTGATTGAATTTTGAAATCAATGATGACTCAATGTAAGTAGAAACACCAAGGTTGATCTCTTCCAGCAGGCTGTCAATGGCTGGCTGGAAATTCCTTCCCAGGCTGTCTGCATAGTTCAGGCCATAATAAGTGCCCATAGTCTGACCTTCGAGAATGATGTAAGAGGTAGCATTCCCCCCCGGCTTTTCCTGATTACACCCAACTGCTGTCAGGAGGGTTGTCAGGAGAAAAAAGAAACAAGTGCGTTGCATAAATCTGATGTTCAACATCTTAATAAAATTCAAGCCTTTGTGTTTTTTCTACTCAGCCAGGCATCTGCAGAATAGCGGCCGGGCCCCATGAGAAAAAGGACAACATACGCTCCAAGGTACAGCAATCCGTGTTCTTTATCACTAAAGGGGTCGCTTCGGTGTGCGTACAAGACGGCAACCAGCATGGTAAACATTAATGGAACCGATGCCAGCCGTGTGAATAAACCGAAGAAAAGCAAAATGGAACAAAAAAACTCTGCAAAAACGACCAGGGCAAGGGAGACGGTATCGCCAAGCCACAAAAAGTTCATAAACTCAATTTTTTCGTCGCCCAGCAGGGTCGTTAGTTTCGAATATCCATACAGATAAGCCATGCTGAGTCCGAAGATCAGCCTTAAAGCCAGCAGGGCAGAATCGGGTTTGGGTGGATTCGGGAAGCGCGTCAATTTTATCATGATACTGGATTGTTTGTGATTAACATACCACGCCAACATAATCTTCCAGGTATTCAAAACGCTTGGTAAGGCATCCGTTTTCTGCGATGGTAGCCCGTTCAATGACGGTGCTTTCAGGTTTCAGCAACTCAGGTAAAATGTGTTCAATAAATTGTTCTCCAAAGGCTTGCGAAGCATCCCGTGGCATTTCATTGGGTAGGTTATCAATGGCCATCATGTCAATTACATGGGGTTGGTGCGGCGTGGTTTCCTGGTTGGTAAACGGGTCGAATCCATAAATCGGATCGGCAATGGTGGACGCCCGGATAGTTGACGGCACCGATGAAAGCGGGGCAATATCGCAAGTAACATCGGCAATGACCCGAATGCGGAAATCCGGGCGGCGCATGTCTTCAAGTGTAAAAAATGCCGGTGCCCGGTCATCCCAAAAAATGCCGTTGATGAAAACATCAGCAGTTTGGAAATAGGGCTCGAATGAACTGTGATACTTTTCTGGATGCACGTAAAAATCTGATTTATTAAAAGCCTGGCCAT
>JABWAJ010000191.1 GCA_013361075.1 Saprospiraceae bacterium
GACCAGATCTCCTTCCTGCCTGCGGACTAAGTTCAGGGGCACAGGATTCAACACGCCGCCATCTACCAATACGGTCCCGTTTTCAATGACTGGCGTAAAAACCCCGGGGATGGCGATGGAGGCGCGAAGGGCATCAAATAAGTTGCCTTTAGAGAAATGTACTTCCTCCATCGTCATCATATCGGTTGCAACGGCTGTAAAAGGGATTTTTAAATTTTCGATATGCTGCTCGCCGGTCATTTCCATGATTTTACCCAGCACCTTTTCGCCTTTGAGGAATCCTTTGGTGGTAAACGTAAAATCCATCAGCGTAAATACGTCTTTTCTGGTCAGCGTTCGCAGCCATTCCGTATAGGGCTCAAGGTACCCGGCACAATAAATGCCGCCCACAACGGCCCCCATCGAACAGCCGGCCACTTCGCATATTTCATACCCGTCGCGTTCCAGCATGTTGATGACACCGATGTGGGCGATTCCCCGCGCCCCGCCGCTACCCAGTACCAGGCGCACTTTCTTTTTCATATCAAATTTTCACTTGCTCAACTGTTCTGTTGTGGCGGCTTTTTTCAGCCATAAAAGCCATCAGATGGCTTTCCATAGAGGCATCCAGGGTGGAAGTCAGCAGACTGCCATCCTGTTTTTCCACTGCATTCAACCAGTCGCGAACCAACCCCCAGTCGCCACCGCCATGCCCGGATTTGATCTTGGCATTTTCGTTGGTATTCCATTTCGTGATCTCCCCTGTGCGGAAATCAGCAACGTACAGGTCGTTTTCGTCGCCTACAATGTCGCCCATTGAACCCATAATGCGGGTGCGCCGGCCAGCATAGTTGGTGAACGCTTCCATGCTGAAGCTGACGGTAATGTTGTCATCGAATTCCATGGCAAGTATCTGATGGTCGGGCACATCGTTGTCACAACGGTACACGCAGCGGCCATACGGGCCTTCCTTCAGGTTTTTCAGGATGGCCTCGCCGTGCAGCGCTTTGTCTTCCGGCAGATCGAAATGGTGCAGCCAGGTGCGTTCGCGGTGGTAAATGCGCAAGGCCGAGTAAGGACAGGTAGCTTCAATGGCGCAACCATCTGTGCATCGGGCGGTGCTGCCTTCCGGTGCATTTTCGGCCCGGAACCACGAAAGGGAACCAAAGGAGCTGACATAGTTGCAGTTTTTGCCAACCCACCAGCGAAGGATGTCCATGTCGTGGCAGGATTTGGCCAACAGGATCGGGTTGGTGTCTTTTTCACGACGCCAGTTGCCCCGCACATAGGAGTGTGACATGTGTACGTGCTGGATGGGTTCCAGATGTTGCACACTGATGATTTTGCCCAATACGCCCGAATCAATCACTTCCTTAACCTTGCGGTAATAAGGGGAATAGCGCAGCACGTGGCAGACGGCTACAATGCGTTTGTATTTTTTGGCCTGCTTCAGGATATCGCTGCATTCTTTCCAGCTTTGCGCAATTGGCTTTTCCAGCAATAAGTCGTAGCCCATTTCCAAAGCCCGCATGGCCGGGCCATAATGCAGCGGGTCGGGCGTGGTAATGATGACCGCATCGGCAAATTTGGGCACGTCAAAAACGTGTTCCCAGGTCACGAAGCGGTTTTTGGCTTCGATCTTGTGCTTTTGGGCATAGCGCTCATTGCGCAGCGGAATGGGTTCCGCCACCCCAACGATGTCTAATTCGTCGGGGTGCTCCAGCCCGTAGTTCCCGTAAACATTGCCACGGCTGCCTGCACCCAACACAATGGCGGTGATTTTTCGCGCAGGTTTTACATAATCGCCGTCGTCGTCAATCGTTTTTTCAACCAGCGGAATATTTGCCCAGGTGGAGGCCGGTACAGCGCCTCCCAGAGAAATGAGCCCCATAGCACGGAGCAATTCCCTTCTCGACCAGTCCTTTTGCATGAAAGTTTGTTTTATCTTGTGATGAATTCTTATCCTTTCAAGGTTAAAGTGAGATTTCGATTGCCTGATTGTATCCCGTCCACCGTCCACCGTCCACCGTCCACCGTCCACCGTCCACCGTCCACCGAAAATGCGATATTAAAAAGAATTTTATAAACCTGAGCATATTTGATTCAGGAAGATATTCTTAGATTTACCGCTGTGATGAAATTTTTTACGTTTATCAAGCAAAGCGAAAAACTGACACAGTTTACTCAAAAAAGACGTTCCCGCGCCACCGGTGCGGGAATTTTTGTTTTAGAGCTTGTTCGGGAATTCACTAATTGGCTACGTTCGACAAATTTTATTTTATACTGCGTTGAATTTTTTCATCATAGCTGCCGGCTATGTCTGCAAAATTCGCCTTGTCTAAAACAAAATTTTCTCGACCTCGCTCAATCGTGAAATCCCGAACAAGCTCTTAAAGTCAGTAGCCCATGACCCAACAGCAATTACACTGCCCATCCTGCTCGGCGCCTGTTCCGGCTGAGGACATCAACATTACCAGGATGGTGGCCAAGTGCAGCCAATGCCACACGGTTTTTTCTTTTGAATCGGAATTCTCTGCAACCAATGCGCCTGTGTATTCGAAGCCGGAGATTTTGATGCCGGTGGGTATTGAAGTACTGCGCCTGCTTAGTGAAGTGCAGATCGAAATCAGCTGGCGCAAAACGAGCAGCAAGTTTTTCATTCTGTTCACCGTCATCTGGAACGCCATCATCCTGCCCGTCTCAATTGCCACCATCATTTCCGGCGAATGGCAAATTCTGTTGTTCCTCAGCCTTCACTTCAGTGTTGGATTAGTGCTTTTGTACGTCACGCTGACCACGTTGCTGAATACTACTTACATTACGGTCAGTTCACGTCGCTTAGTCGTTGAGCACAAACCGCTTTGGCTGCCGTTTCATCCGGATCAGGATATTGCTTCGTTTTTGGTCAAACAGTTATACGCCGTAAAATACGAACAGGGAAAAACAAACGGAAGGCCGGTTTATGCCTATTCCCTGCATGTGTTGCTGAAAAGCGGGCAGGATGTGAAGTTGCTGAAAGGCTTAAAAACCGCCGAACAGGCCCAGTACATCGAGCAGGAAATCGAGCGGTTTCTGAAGATTTCAGACGAGGTGGTGGAAGGGGAGTACAGGTAAGGATAAAAATACGACTTAGAGTTTTTGTTTTCAGTTTATGGATGTAAGGTATTGACTTAAAAAAACACTAAAATTTTGAAAAAATTCTTTATCTTGTATGCCGAATAGAAAAATGAACAAACATAGGATAATCAAAAAAGTGGTTAGAGGTTCCGGTTTTATTGAATTATACGATTTTTTTATCTTATAATATAAATTCTTATGGAAACAGTTAATCTTAAAAACCAGTCTTTAAAAAACTACGCTCATCAGCATTCTACGGACTACACAACAGCTAAAAAAATTCACTGGCAGCAAAGTGTCTTTCGATTTGTCTTCGTATTGCTAAGCCTTTTTCCGGTTTCTATGACTGCTCAAATGACAGAATGCCATGTTGATTATGACCCCTCCTCTGTCCCCCCCCCCCCCCCCTAACACTGTAATTACCTGCCCTTTAGTGGGAATGAGTGAAAGTGAGTATCTTGAACTTTCTGAATTTACTTTGTATGTTAATTTTCATTTTGTAGCAAATGTTGCCGGTGAAAATTTCCATTGCGACCCGAATGGGGATCCGGTTTATTACGCGCCAGCCATTGTCTCGTCTTTGATTGGCCTGTGTAATAATTATTTTGACAATCCTATCATCAATCAATTTGGAAATCCTGGTCAAGTGCATGATTCCCGACTGAGGTTAAAGTTGTACTCTGAATCGGGCAACCCAAATGACCCTTGCGGCGGTTTGTTTTTTCATCCCAATAACATAATATCAGGGATATCTCCTTATGGTAATAAAGTCTTCAATATTACATTTAGAAATGACAACGGAGCTGCAAGTATAACAACAGGGGGGAGCACTGGCGGACCTGGTTCGAATTATATCCATGTCAGGAATATGCTTACCCTTTTCCAAAATAATACGACAGAACTTTGGACACCCGCAAAAATTATCAATCACGATTTTGGCCATATCTTTAATCTACCCCACGCATTTAGCTGCTTTAATAATTGTTATGACATGGATAATGCGCTGGAATGCGGCGGACCAAGCGGATGTACATTAAGTAATATAGATAACAGTATATGTCCAGTACCTCCAACAACAGATTGTAATACTACATGGGGCGGCAATTTAGACTGCTGCGTTTGCACTTGGGGGAACAGCGAAAACTTCATGGGGTATGGAGACAACAGGTCTATGACACCCTGCCAATGGGAAACCATGTTTGATTTTATTTTAAACCGAACCTGGACCCGTGCTTCGTTTTGCGACAAGCAGGAACCGATTCTTTACATTCCCACCGGCTCGAATGTAGTTTGGGATAAATTAAAGCTCCTCAACCGGGATGTGGTGGTTGAAACGGGCGCAACGTTAACCATAACCTGCGAGGTGCGCATGGGTGAAAAGCACCGCATTGTTGTTCACAGAGGCGGAAAGCTTATTGTAGATGGCGGAAAAATCACTAACCTCTGCCCCGACACACGCTGGGAGGGCATTAGCGTGCATGGCAATAGCACGCAAGCTCAACCAAACCCTTTTGGGGCATTAGGAGCTAACGATGCAGGCGTCGTGCATATCAAAAATAACTCCATTATCGAACACGCGCAGGACGCCATCATTACCTGGGCACCCGGCTGGAACGATCCTGAACTTTACTGGGGAGGTGTGGTCATAGCGGAAGACAGCAAATTTGTCAACAACCGCCGTGCTGCTGCTTTCATGAAGTATGATTTTGACAACAAAAGCTATTTCAAAGGGTGCACCATAATTGAAGAAGGCAACTGGGCAGACAATACCATAGGTGTTACCATATGGGATTGCGATGGCATTCTTTTTGAAAACAATACCTTTCAGGATTTGGATTTGCAGGCAATTTATGGGATAGACTACGACGCTAAGGTAATTAACAGCAACCATTTTGTCAATTGTGATCGTGGAGTCGAAATTTTAGCGACGGCCCCGTTCAACAGTTGGTTAGATATTGGATTCGGAGGGACTACGCCTAATGTGTTCAAGCAAAACAATATCCATGTATTGTCTAACGCTGCCGCAGGATTGCGCATTCACGACAATGAATTCGGGGAAGGAGATTTTGGAGTATGGATAGAAGGAGATGCCCAGTTTGATATCGCGGATAACACGTTCTATCAGGAAAGCCAGGGCGTTGTGAACTGGCAAACCGGTGACTTCTCTAATTTCATCCGAAACAACTCCTTCACCACAGCCGGTGTCGGCATAGACATCCGGGGCAGGAATGCCAACCTGCTTTTTGAAAAAAACTGTTTCAGTAACACCGGCTTTGATGTAAACATTGATGAAATCAATAGTGTGTTTGGGCAAGTGCGCACGCTTCAGGGAAGTTTCATTACAAGTGCCTCGAACTGTTTTTCCACGACCAATTCGGATGACATTCGGGCACAGCAAGCGAGTACCGTTTATTCCAGGTATTATGCTCCCAGCACACCTTCTTTGCCCTGTCAAACACCAACGAATAATTTGTCGGATGGTGGCACCAACAATTACCAATTAGGATATGCTCCGGCAGTAAGTATTGCCTGTGAAAATGATCCAGAAGAAGAGGAGTCCTTGATAGAAAGGCAAGATTTATTGGATGCGCGGCAGGTTTTGGCAACTACCGGGGCTGCGCTGAATGCAACTCCGGAGAGTATTTTGGCAATAGCGGCGTACACAACAGCTAAAGAAGAAAAGGATCAGGTATTGGCAACTCTGTTGAGGCAGTACATTACAAACCGGCAATGGAATGACGCAGAACTCACATTGGCCGAAGAAAACACCAAGGAGGCCAAACGTTGGCTTTATGGCGTGCATCTTTTGCAAAATGATTACCCTGCTGCGCAAACAGTGCTGAATGCTTACCCTTCGGAATCGGCGGATGATGTTGCGTTCCTTTCCGTCCAAAATATCAACCTTTTGCGCGCAGCCGGATCCACATTTGCGCTTAACGCCACTCAAAAACAGACATTAGAAACAATTGCGGCGAGCAACCTGCCCAATCGGGGTTATGCCAAAGCTTTGTTGGCTTTGCTGCTCGATACACCTTTTGAAGTAGCGCTTACCGCTCCTTCGGGCGCTGCATTCCAGGCTGACATACCACAAACAACACCGACAGCAGCTCCGGCCTACCAAATTTACCCTAACCCTGTTACGGACTATTTGACGATTCAGTATCCTGTATTTGAGTACAACCGCCAACAGGTAGAAGTTATTGACCTAAACGGCCGTGTCGCACTTACCCGGATACTTGACGATTCCGGCACGTTGGAGTTTTCAACAGCTTCATTGCCACATGGCATTTACCAACTGCGCATCCGGAATGACGGATTGCTCACCTTTTCCGGAAAACTTGTAGTGATCAGATAATTTTTTTCATCCGATGGGGTAAGTTGCACAAGCAACTTACCCCATCTTCATCATATATCTATCATGAAGCACAGGTATCTTTTAATCTTAAGTCTTTTTTCTTTTTCTCTGGCCACCTCACAAAATTACTATAGCCATAACTATGACTATGATCTAAATGTAAATGAAGGTGTAAGAATAAAAAAACACCAAAATGACATCATTGTTTTGGATGCAAGTTTTTGCAATAACAATACAAGTTCGTGTGTTGGGGTACTGCGCATCGGATCGGATGGCGAACTGATCTGGCAAAATCACATCGAAGGGTTTCGGCTTTCCATTTCCGATAATATAGAAGTTGACGATCAATATGTTTACCTTTCCACGCACCCCAGCACTGGCAATCAAAAGGGCGTTCGGTTGTTCAAATTGAGTATAGAGGATGGTAGTATTGTGCAAACCCAAGACTATTCCTCCGATTTTTCGCTGTGCCTTCCGCTCAATTTATCCTGGGCCAATGATAGTTTGCTGGCATTGAGTATTGGTTGTTATCCAGTGCATCGCCCCTTGCCAGATACCAATTATTTTTATTTTTTCAACAAAGACCTGGAAATTGTCAAGCATTTTCCGCATACCCTCGGTTATATTTTCGAGCGCAGCATGCGCCTGGTGCCAACTCCGGATGGGGGCTATCTGAGTGCAAAGTTTACGGACGATGGCAGCCAACTTTCGATGGGTGCCCATTACTGCCATGTCACCCGCTTCGACTCGATCGGGCAGGAGATATGGGATTTTCAGGCCAATTATTCAGACAAATACTATTTTCCTTATTTAGCCGCTACACCTCTTGGCGAAGCCGTTCTGATCTGGTCGAAACCGGATTGGGAAACAACGCAACCAATTTATCCTTTTCCTTCACACCTCATCAAACTGACCCCGGAGGGTGACATCGCCTGGGAATATACCTTCAACTGTTTTTATCCGGATTTCCCAAAAGATGTATTCAAAGTATTTATTGCGAACAATGGGGACATCATCGGCGCAGGGGTGGATGAAAATTACAATCATCCTTCCAATCCTTACGAATATATGTTGTCTGGCTGGATATTCCGAATGTCGCCGCAGGGCGAACTGAAATGGGAGAGGCGAATCGTAGATTCCCGATTTTTGGAAATCCACTTTGGTGCCTACTTTAATGGTGGAATAGAATTAGACAACGGCGATCTGGTGTTTACAGGTGTAGTGCAGGACACTATGCCTGCGGGTAGCAGCCCAGTGATCAACAACGCAGACGTTTGGGTAGTGCGTACCGATAGCATGGGCTGCCTGATACCCGGCTGCGGCAACGAACTGCAGATTGTTACAGCTACTCAGGATATTGACGTTGCTCCAAGGACCCGCCCCGTATATCTGCTTTCTCCCAACCCTGCTCAGTCACATATTACATTGACCTCGCCCGATGAAACGACAAGCGACGCCTTACTTCGGGAAATCGTACTCTTCGACATGCTTGGACGACCCCTGTCTTCTTTTTATGGAAAAAATTTGCCGCTTTCTATCCCGCTTGATGGATTGCCAGCAGGCTTGTATTTCTTACAAATACGCGACGCGAACAACATTATTGCAACGCTAAAATTCAATAAATTATGAAAACGCGCTTCTTGTTTTTTTGCATGATTGCAGCAAATCTGCTCTCCGCCCAAATCGAATTCGCCCCCATCGGCGCGGTATGGACTTATGACTACGCCCGGCATCAGGAACGAGGCCTGGAAAGGATTGAGTGCATTGGTGATACCGTGATCAATGGCGAAAGTGCGCGGGTGCTGACCATTTCCCGGACTTATATAAATTTGACGCAGCCCGAAGATACCTTAGTGCGCATTTTTGAACACAAGTATGTACGCCAATCGGGCGATACCGTTTTTTTGTACCACAACGATGCTTTTAGGCTGATTTACAATTTTGGGGCAGTACCAGTTAGTTTCGATTATGTTATCTGGAATGACACTACCCATTATGACTTTGTTATTTATACAATTTCATTAACCGATACCCTGATCAACAGTATAAATGTCCAGATTTATGTTACGATAAACACTTGTAATCTCATTGATATTGGTTATAGTAAAAGTATAATCCTTATGGAAGGCATTGGTGCTCTTGATGGGCACCTGCTTTATTATTCAGACTATGATTGTAATTTCGATTTGATTGGTAATCTAAAAACAACCCGATTCCATCTCCGCTGTTACTCGGTCAATGGCGAAGTAATGTACACCTCATCTCCGGGAGTGGATTGCGATGTGCTGACCCGGACTGCCGATCCATCTCAACATGACGGGGCCCTATCCATTTTCCCAAACCCGGCCCGAAATTACACTTATGTAAACCTGGGCGGATTTGGAAACAGTGGAGGGCATCGAGGGATTAAACTTATTTTATACGAAGCAAGCGGTAAAAAAATAGCAGTGTGGTTTTCTGACGATCTTCCTCTGTCCTTGAATGTCAGTTCATATCCAACAGGAATCTATTACCTGCAAGTCGTTGATGGAGAACGGATTTTTAGAAAAAAACTAATCATTGCGCGTTGAATACAGACACCAATTGTGCCAAAATCCGCTCACAAGCCCGCCCGTTCCCAAAAGGATTCTGCCGGCATCGTTCCACCATCGCATGATAAGCTGCTGCATCGTCCAGCAATCTGCTGACGGTGTTCACAACAGCCTCGGGCGAAGTACCTGCCAACAAGGCCGTTCCCGCCTCAATTGCCTCCGGCCGCTCCGTGTGGTCGCGCAGCACAACCACCGGTTTGCCTAGCGAAGGCGCTTCTTCCTGAATCCCGCCGCTGTCGGTGAGAATCAGATAAGATACCGAAAGCAACCACACGAAAATTTCATACGACAAAGGCGGGATCAGCCGCACATTAGGCAAACCAGCCAAAGGCTCCAACGCCGCACGCACCCGCGGATTGGGGTGAACGGGCAATACAAACAGCATTGCCGGATAGCGCATTGCAAGGGAGGAAAGGGCTTGCTGCATGCCGTCCATAATTGCACCCTGGTTTTCCCGACGGTGGAGGGTCACCAACACGATCTGCCGGTTTTTTTGATCCAACTGCTGCTGAAACGCTGTTAACTCCGGGCTTTTTTTTGCTGAAATCTGCGTTTTTGCCCACAACAGGGCATCTACTCCCGTATTGCCTGTTACGATGATCGAGGCCTCCGGAATGCCTTCGCGCAACAGGTTTTCCCGGGCCGCTTCGGTTGGCGCAAAGTGGTAAGCCGCAATTTTGCTGATGGCAACGCGGTTAAATTCTTCCGGAAACGGGCTTCGGATCAAACCCGTACGCAACCCCGCCTCCACATGTGCTACGGAAATCCCGGCATAATACGCCGCCAATGCCCCGCAAAATGCAGATGTGGTATCGCCCTGAACAAACACAAAATCCGGCTTTTCTTCTTCCAAAACAGGCTCCAGGGCTTCCATCAACAAGGCCGTCAGGCCGGAAAGCTGTTGGTTTTCCTGCATCAGGTTCAGGTGATCATCCGGTTGGATATTAAAAAAATCAAACGCCTGCAGCGCCAGCTCCCGATGCTGTCCAGTGAAACAAACCCGGCAATCAAAAACCAGCGGCTGCTGCCCGAATGCATGGATCAACGGGGCCAGTTTGATGACTTCAGGGCGGGTACCTGCGATGAAAAGGAGCTTATGCACTGGTTATTGGTTATTTGTTACTGGTTACTGGTCTGTTCGTGCCCCGCCAATAACCACTGATTTTCATTAATGATTGACGATTACATGAGTAATGATTGATGATGGAAAACGAAAACATGGAACAAGTGAGCATTTCACAACATCAATTTCTCTCCCTTCGGGCTCCTGAGTTGCCGGCTGACTTTTTGGCGACCTGCTGGCTGACATGTTGACGACCTGCTGGCAGAGCGGAGTCGAAGCCAGCCTAACACAATTAGAAAATTATCTAAAACTCCCAGTCCTCATCCGTAATTTTCCCGGGACGATAATGCTTTTTCGTAAAGGCTCGGCGCTTCTGCCGTTCAATCACCAGACGCGCCAGCCCAATATTGGCAGGCTCCTCCGCTAACGGAGAAAGGGCGAGGTTCACTTTTCGCTCGTCAATGTCAAGCCGGTACATCAGGCTCAGCAAATATTCCAAACGGTATTGAATCATGTCGGCAATGCAGTTGGAAAGCGCCAGCAACAGGGCTTCCTCCGTCATTTCCGGCTCTGCAAACGGCGCTAACTCAAACTCGCTGGCCACCAATTGCGCCGTGTCTTCGATGATGTGATTGTGCTCCATGTTTTTTGTTGTGCCGCCAAACGTTCATTTTGCGGTGCCCGATAATATCCCTAAATTTTCTCCCCTTGCCTTCCCGCTTGCGCGACAAGCTTTGCCAACTTGCCCCTTGCCAACTTACCCTTACCCAACCCGACTCACCATCTCCGGCGTAATCTCCCCAATCGAGCGGCACCCAGCCAACCGCATTGTCAGTTCAAAATCAGCCAGCAGGTTTTCAAGGACTTCCCGCACACCGGCTTCCCCGTTAAGGGCCAATCCATATACATAAGGGCGACCCACGCAAACTGCTTTTGCGCCAAGCGCCAGGGCTTTAAAAACATCTGCGCCACTGCGGATACCGCTGTCCATAAGCACCGGAATTTGGCCATTTACGGCAGCAACCACATTGGGAAGCGCTTCGATGGCGGCAATGGCACCGTCTACCTGCCTGCCTCCGTGATTCGAAACAATGAGGCCGTTTATGCCGTGGTCGAGGGCAATGCGGGCATCGTCGGCGTGCAGGATGCCTTTGAGCAGAATGGGAAGTTTGGTTTGCTGCCGCAAAAATGCCAGGTCGTTCCAGTTCAGGGTTGGGTTGGTGTAAATGTTGATGAACTTGCGGACGGCTTTCAGGGCCCGACCAGACCGCAAATTTCCGACCCAATTGCCCGGATAGGCGCGGAGCAGTTCGGACAGAGAAACTACTGTATCCCAGGTCAGGCGCCGCTTGGGTTGCTGGGGTGCCGCATCATCCGGTTCGTCTAATAGGTGCTGAAAAACGGGGTCAGAGGTATATTGTGCAATGCCTTTGCCGCGCAGAAACGGCAAATAAGCCATGTCCAAATCCCGCATGCGCCACCCCAGCATGGTCGTATCCAACGTGATGACGATGGCACGGCACCCACACGCTTCAGCCCTTTGGGCAAAACTGGCTACCAATTCATTTGATTTGCTCCAATACAATTGAAACCAGCGCAACCCGTCTTCCATCGCTTCAGCCACTTTTTCCATGGGCACAGACGCCTGATTGGAAAAAATCATGGGAATGCCGAGCGTCGCGGCAGCGCGTCCAACTGCGAGGTCAGCCTGGCGGTGCGCCATTTCCAAAACTCCGATAGGGGCAGTCAGCAAAGGTGCAGGCAACTGCATGCCCAACAATTCTGTGGTCAGATCGCATCGGGAGACATCGCGAAGCATCCTCGGCACAATTTGCCACCGGGAAAACCCCGAACTGTTTTGAACAGCAGTGCGCTCTAAACCTGCACTGCCGGCAACGTAGGCAAATGCCTCAGGCGTCATTCTATCCTTTGCCTGGCGTTCCAATTCATCAGGGTGTATGGGAATGGCCGGCCTTTTGCCGCTGATACCCGCCAAATAAATGGCCTTTTGGCGTTCCAATGCAGAAAAACCGGTTTTTGAAAGGCGCTGATCCGGCATATTCAGGTCGTTTAATGAATCGAAATTTTGGATACAGACAAAGATCACAATTTTTTGGGGTCTTGGCAGGAAACCTTCAATCAGGATTTTTTTTCAGGTTCGATTAAACGTTTAGATCTATGCTTTGTCTTTAACTGCACAACAAAACACAATTCATGATGAAAGCAAATGCATTTTTTGTCCGCCCGTTCCTGATCGCCGTATTTACTGGCGTTTTGTTCTTCCTGTTGCCAGGCATTTCCAGTGCACAAGTCGCCGACAAAGTCGAAGATGTTGCTGACAGAGCAGAAAATAGAGCCGACCGCAGGGAAAACAAGCGCGACCGTAAAGAGAACAAGCGCGACCGCAAAGAAGACCGCCGTGATGCCCGCGAAGATGTTCGTGACGCCAAACACGACGGTGGTATCCGTGACAAAAAAGAAGACGTTCGCGATGCTAAAGAGGACGTCCGTGATGCCAAAGAAGACGTTCGCGACCGCAAAGAAAACAAGCGCGACCGCAAGGAGAACAAAATTGATCGTAGAAATTAAGCATTCCTTTTTTTGCTTCAAACATGAGTCATGCGAATCAGGGGCAAAAAGTGTCATTGAAAACGAGAGAGCAGAAAGCCGCAGCAATTTTACCAAAGACATGAACCA
>JABWAJ010000192.1 GCA_013361075.1 Saprospiraceae bacterium
CTCTCTGATACTTGAAACGCGCACAAACTTTAAATTCTTTTGAAAGTTATCAGTTTTTTTGATTTTTTTCAAATTTTCTTTCAGAATAAGTAAGTTTTTCCAACTAAAAAGGTGTTTGATGCCTGTATGGGTTGACATTATTTTTTGCGCAGCCGGTCGAAGCACAACTTGCTGATCAACCCTTTGTCGGCAGCATGCAGGGCAGCTTCCCGATAGTTGGGGATGAGGCGGATGTCTACGTCTGCAACTTCCCGGATCAACTGCGACACGCGTTGGGAGCGCTTGATGTGGCGAACGTCGCGGATGTAAATGGCGCGAACCTGCCCCGGAAACGCTCTGGACAATTCAAGGTAGATGTCGGCGTCGTTTTCACCACTGTCTCCTATGAGTACAAACGGGAGGTGGGGGTAAGTCTGCATGATGCGGGCAGCATGCTCGTACTTATGGCCTTTATAGCCGACGGGATTGGACTGGTAAGGGATACCAAAATCGCGCAGCAAAATGGGACCTTTGGGCAAATCATTGATAATCAGAAAGTCTTCCAGTAGATCGTATAAATTCCACGGGCTGTTGGAAACGTAAAAAAATGGATTGGAGGATTTTTCTTTCGGGCCGCGCTCAAGGGCCTGGTAAAATGCCCCTACTTCGCGAAAAGCTTTGCGGGAACTGGCATTTTTGAGAAAAGTAAGGTACAGCATTTTTAACTTCAGCAGCGACGTAACATCCGTTTTGAGAATGGTATCGTCAATGTCGCTGATGATGCCGAAGCCTGCATTTTTGGGCAGCAACAGGTCGGAAGGGCTTTGGAGCCGACCGGAAGTATAAGACGGAGATCTCAGCGTGATCTGGGCCGAAGCCCATGGGGTTTTCAGGGCAGTGAGTTTTTTCGGAAGGTTGGCTTCTAAGTGAAAATACCCTTCTACATCGCTTTTTACTTCAAATACATTGTCGCCAATGCGCACTTCCAGTTCCGCTCCGCTTACCTCGTGGCTGTTGAAACGGCGCAGGGTTTTGACGAAATTTTGCCAGGCTGTATCTTTGTCTTCCGAGCGAAATATGCTGCGGTTTTGCAGAATACGCCCTTTCAGAAAAACCTGATCAGCGCGCCCGTATCCGCGATAAGCAATGATGGCCGGCACTGTAGTAAAGCGAATCCCCAATAGGGCATACCCCCTCGAAATCATCCTTCGGAGGTTTATTTTAACACTTCGCATCAATCGCCATCCCAAACCGGACTGCCCCATTGGTAGCTTCTTTTTTTCGGTGTGAAAATAGGATATTTCCGCATTGGACAAAGGTATTGCGATCATGCAAACCGGCATGGATTTTTGTTCCTTGCAAGAATGTTATAAATTTGGAGGTATAAACGATGCTGCCGGATATTTCTTATCATCAATATGGAATGTGGGACGTGCGGGGACGTTTGCGGGGACGTTTACTAAACTTTCAAAGTTTAGTAAACGTTGGGCAAAAAACGTTGGGCAAATAAAAAATCAACAAACATGCTGGATCACCTTGTCGTACAAAATTACCGGCTTTTTAAAGACCTGAACATTCCGAAATTGGGACAGGTCAACCTTATTACGGGTAAAAACAACGCTGGGAAGAGTACACTGTTGGAGGTGATTGGTTAGCCTTCCTCACCTGGTCCAAACAAGTTTTTCAATTCATCGAAGCAGAAGAATAAACCTATGCAAGCCTACCACGATCTCCTCCGCCACATCCTCGAACACGGCACCCGCAAAGACGACCGCACCGGCACCGGTACCCTCAGCGTCTTTGGCTACCAGATGCGGTTCGACCTCGAAGCGGGATTTCCGATGCTCACGACCAAAAAATTGCACCTGCGCTCCATTATTTATGAATTGCTGTGGTTTCTGAAAGGCGATACCAATATTGGCTACCTGAACGAAAACAAAGTTTCGATCTGGGACGAATGGGCCGACGAAAAGGGCGATCTCGGGCCCGTCTACGGCAAACAATGGGTGGCGTGGGAAACGGCGGACGGGCGCACCATCAACCAGATCGAGCGGGCAGTACACGACCTGCGCCACAATCCCGATTCGCGCCGCATCATCGTCAGTGCCTGGAATGTAGGTGATCTTGGCAAAATGGCCCTTTCGCCCTGCCATGCACTGTTTCAGTTTTATGTGGCCAACGGGCGGCTCTCCTGCCAGTTGTACCAACGCAGCGCTGATGTTTTTCTGGGCGTCCCGTTCAATATTGCTTCCTATGCCTTATTTACTATGATGATGGCTCAGGTATGCGGCCTTCGCCCCGGCGAATTCATCTGGACTGGTGGTGACACGCATTTGTACGTCAATCACCTGGAGCAGGTTAATCTGCAACTTTCCCGCGACCCACGTCCGCTGCCCACGGTGCGCATCAACCCGGAAGTGACCGATATTTTTGCTTTCCGGTTCGAAGATTTTGAATTGCTGAACTACGACCCACACCCCCATATTAAAGCACCGGTGGCTATATAAAAGGGCAAAAGGCAAATGGCAAGGCACTATTACCTGAATAATAAATGGTGATCCCGGGATTTTTGCCCCTTGCCCCTTGCCCTTTGCCCTTGCCCTTGCCCCTTGATCCTAATTCCCCCTTGGGTTCAGATAATTCTCAAGGTCGGGAAAAACGCCGGTATTTTGTTTGGCGATGTCCTTGTCCACGCGCTCGCCATTGAGGTAAACGACCATATAGGCACCGGAGAATCCTTTGCCAAGGATGGATTGGCGGAAAGCCTCCGCTTCCGAAAAAGATTCAAATGCGCCTAAGGTATAACGGTAAAACTCAAAACTTGGCGTTTTTTCAGCCATAGGGTAGGGCTGTGCGATAAACGCAGTGTTGCCGTATTCTCCTTTTGACGAAGCGACCTGTACTTTATAAACGAGGTCTTTATTGGTAACTAACCCCGGCGCAACCGATTTGTAGTTGTTGCCGATAACCGGAACCTGCCCCTGGATGGGCAAATCGCGGGTATTCCGGAAAGCAAATTCCACCTGAAACCCGCCCGCAGAACGGGGCCGGCTCATGCCGCGCATAAAAATTGAGCCTGGCGAAACTCCCTTTTTTAAAAGAAAATCCGTTGCTTTTTCTGCCTGCCGGACTGCCTGATACAAACCTTTAGGGGTAGGTTTGGTTTCAGGCGCATAGGCGCTTACGATCAGGCGGAGTTGCGGATATTGCAGCATCAGGTCGGCTACCCGGTCAAGGGTACTTTTATCTTTTGAAGACAGTGCAGATTCAGCATTGGCAAGGGTTATGGCTTCAAAAGTATACCCCTGTGTTTTGTTGCCGGTTGTTTTCGAAGATGGTTTTTGAGGAGTTGGTTCGGGTTCGGTGGGTGCCGGCTCATACGCAAATTGGGGGGGATCCATTTCTGTCAGAAATTCCTGAAAATAAGCAATGTAAATATCGCGCATGCCAAAGCCGTCTTTGCGCGAAGAGCAAAGAAAGGCCGTAAACCCATCGCGGGAAATGCGGAAATGGGTGTCGTCGCTGGCCGAATTGATCGGTATGCCCACATTCATGGGCTGGGTCCAGGTATCGGGCCCCTGGTTGTACACACTTCTGAAGACGTCTAAGCCACCCACACTTTTATAACTGTCGTTGGAACTGAAGTATAGGGTTCGGCCATCCATAGCCAGAAATGGTGTCGTTTCGTCGTAGGGCGTATTGATGGGTTGGCCCAGATTTTGGGGGGCTGTCCAAACCCCTTTCCGGAGGGAAATCCGGTACAAATCCAATCCGCCAAATCCACCTGGCAGGCGGGCTGCAAAAATGATGAGGGTATCGTTGTAGAAAAAGGGCGATACGTATTTGGTACGCACTTCGGCAGGTCCCAGGAAGGGGTCTGCGCTGAGTGTGCGTGCATCCAACTGGCGGAACGTATCCACGAGGATTGCGCCATTTTCAAAATTCCAGCCCTGGAAGTACAGCAAGGCCTTCCCCTCGCGGTTGAAATCTAGCAATACTTCGTGCTTGGGGCTGTTGAGCAGGTAGTGCATGGGCTCCGGTTCGAGCCAGACGCCACTTTCCGATCGGCTGGCATATATGTCAGAAAAATACTGCCCGTAGCGCTCGTCCTGCGCACCGCGTGCATTGCGCAAGCCTCCGGTGCTGCCTTTCCGGGCAGCTGAAAAATAGATTTTGTTGTAGTTGGTCGGGCTTGGAACCGGGGCAAACTCGTCGCCAATAGAATTGGTTTGCGGTCCGAGATTTTCCACCAAAGCAGCCGAAGTCTTGAACTGCAGTTCGATGCCGTTGGCGCAACGCCGGATTTCTTCGCGCACCATCTGACGATGCGGGTGGTCGCTTTTGATGGTTTTCAGGTAGAGTTTGAAATATTTGGTGGCTTCTTCAAACTGATGCCGGGCATGGTACACTTTTCCCATGTAGAGCCAGCATTCCTGATAGGGCGATTTACTCGCTTCAGTCATGGCTTTCAAATGCTCCAATGCCTTGTCTAACTGGTTGAGCTGGTAATAACTAATGGCCAGCATCAGTCGCGCTTCCCTGTCGTCGCGGATGAGGGATTTGGCGTTGGCCAGCAGGGTGGCTGCATCGGCAAAACGTTCGCGGGCAAACAGGGTTTGGGCTTCTGCTTTTTTTTCGCTGTCGCTAAAAGGTTGTGCAAAAGCGCTCGTTCCCGCAAAACAAATGAGCATGATGTAAATGTAGCGGGTCGTCATATTTTCAGGACATTAGTTTTCAGATGCGCTCCCGGTTATACTTCCCGGCGGGCATCGAAAGCTTCTAAATAATCGCCTACGCGCCGCAGAAAAGATCCTCCGAGGGAACCGTCCACCACCCGGTGGTCGTAAGACAACGAAAGAAACATCATTTGGCGTATGGCAATTACATCCCCGTATTCGGTTTCTACCACAGCCGGCTTTTTCTTGATGGCCCCCGTGGCCATGATGGCTACCTGCGGCTGGTTGATGATGGGGGTGCCCATCACGTTGCCAAAAGTGCCCACATTGGTCAGGGTAAAGGTACCGCCCTGTATTTCTTCCGGTTTGAGTTGGTTTTTGCGGGCGCGGTTGGCCAAGTCGTTTACCGATTTGGTCAACCCCACTAAATTAAACTGGTCGGCGTTTTTAATGACCGGAACGATGAGGTTGCCGGACGGCAGGGCTGCTGCCATTCCGATGTTGATGTCTTTTTTGACAATCAACCTGGTGCCGTCTACGGAGATGTTGATCATTGGAAAATCCCGGATGGCACGGGCGACAGCTTCCACAAAAATGGGCGTAAAGGTGATTTTTTCGCTGTATTTTTTCTCAAACTCGTCTTTGACCCGGTTGCGCCAGTTCACCATATTGGTCACATCTACCTCTACAAAAGAAGTGACGTGCGGCGAAGTATGCTTCGACATCACCATGTGTTCGGCGATGAGTTTGCGCATGCGGTCCATTTCTACAATTTCCACGTTGCCGCTCAAGCTGGTTGCTGCAGGCGAAGGCGTATTGGCCTGTACCGGTTGCGGGTTTGCTGTGGCTGTTGGCTCTATGGTTCGGACTGCGGGCGACTGCCGGTTTTGTACATAGGCCAAAATGTCTTTTTTGGTAACGCGGCCCTGCATCCCCGATCCGGCAATGCTTTCCAGCTCAGCAGCACTGATCTGCTCTTTTTGGGCAATGGTGCGCACCAGCGGGGAATAAAAGCGATTGGATCCTGTGGCTACGCGCCCAACACCGGCTGCCGGTACATCCGCAACAATGGTGGCCGGGATGACGGCTTCCGCATGGGCTGCTTTGCCGTTGGAGGAAGATCCGGAGGCTGCGGGTGCTTCTGCAACGGCCGGAGAAGGTTTGGGGTTGGCCGCCTCGCTTTCGGTAGCGATGATGGCAATAATGGTACCAATGGCCACAACGTCGTTCTCCTGGAAGCGAATTTCAGAAAGGGTGCCACTTACGGGTGAGGGCACTTCCGAATCCACTTTGTCCGTAGCGATTTCGAGGATGGGTTCATCCATTTCGATGCGGTCGCCTACCTTTTTTACCCATTTCAGGATGGTGGCTTCCATAATACTTTCGCCCATCTTGGGCATTACGATCTCAACGAGAGCCATAGGCACTATTTGAATAAGTATTGGTTAGGTCAGGTTTTATTCCGCTGCAAAGTTAGGTGAATTGCAGCGTACGGCCAATATATCCTGCTTTTAATGTAGCAACCCTATGGCTATTAGCGCTGAAAACCGGCTGTGGGGGTAAAATTGAACTTCATTTCCATACACCGCATAATTTTTAAAAACACCCGTAATACCAATTTCGGATGGTAATTTTTCCCGTTCAGATGGAATAATCTTCCTTTATTTTGGTGTTTCAAAATATATCCTACTTTTGCCTCGCAGTAATCTAAATTATTAACGAAAAAACTTTGTACGCATGAGACTAATTGCAACGATTCTATTTTTTGCGCTCTCCTTCGCCGTTTTTGCCCAGGAACGCAGCTGCGGCTCCATGGACGTTCTGGAGCAGCAACTTCAGCAAGATCCGGACATGGCAGCCCGTATGGAGGCCATTGAACGCCACGCCCGGGAATTTGAACATGAACACGCCCATGATGGCAGTGACCGCGTAGTCATTACCATCCCGGTTGTTTTTCACATCGTCCACAACGGCGATGCGCTGGGTTCGGGCGAAAACATTTCTGATGCCCTCATCCAGGAGCAATTGAACCAGTTGAATCAGGATTTTTCGCTGACCAATTCCGACGCTGGTCTGATTCCTGCCTTGTTTCAGCCGGTGGCAGCCAATACGGAAATTCAGTTTTGCCTTGCACAGCGCAAACCGGATGGCACAGCTACCAATGGCATCAACCGCATCAATGGCGGCCAGGCTTCCTGGACCGTCAACCAAATTGACGGCACCCTGAAGCCCTCTACCATCTGGGACCGCAACCAGTATCTGAACATCTGGAGCGTCGTTTTTGGCGGCGCCGATGCTGGTCTGCTGGGCTATGCACAATTCCCCGGCGGCTCGTCTACAACGGATGGCGTGGTGTGCTTATGGTCTTCCATCGGTTCCGTGGCAACGCCCAATCCTTCCGGTGGAAACTACGCCAGAGGCCGTACAGCCACCCACGAAATTGGCCACTGGCTGAACCTGCGCCACATCTGGGGCGATGCTACCTGCGGCAATGACCAGGTTGCAGATACGCCGGTTCACAATACATCCAACAGCGGTTGCCCTGCTTACCCGCACCTGAGCACCTGCTCCGGTACGCCCGTGGAAATGACCATGAACTACATGGATTATACCTACGATGCCTGTATGTACATGTTTACTGCCGGCCAAAAAACGCGGATGCAGGCAGTGCTCAACAGCGGCGGTTCCCGTGTGAGCCTCGCCACTTCACAGGGCTGCGTGCCCCCAAGCGGCGGTGGCGGTTGCGGTACGCCTTCCAGCCTGCTGGCTTCCGGCATTACTTCTACTACGGCCACACTTAGCTGGGCGGCTGTCAGTGGTGCAACGTCGTATAACGTACAATTCCGTCAGGTTGGAACCACTACCTGGACATCCGGAACGGTAACGGGGACTTCTGCCAGCGCTACGGGTTTGACGGCCAGCACCAATTACGAATTCCAGGTGCAGGCAAACTGCAACGGCACGCTGGGCAGCTTCTCCGGTTCTGCCAATTTCACGACAACTTCAGGCGGTGGCGGTGGCTGCACTGATAACTACGAGCCAAACAATTCCCGCAGCACGAGTTTGCCACTGACGCCAATTGGTGTGGATCGTGTGGCACAGATTGCCGCTGCCGGCGACAACGATTACTACCGCTTTGCGAATACCTCCAGCCAGCGCAGAATCCGGGTGGATCTGACTAACCTGCCTTTAGATTACGACTTGAAGTTGTATCAAAACAACACCCTGCGCAGAACTTCGGAAAATGGCGGTACGACTTCTGAATTCGTCACTTACAACACCAATACCGTCGCATCCAACTGGTATGCTTACGTTTATGGCTACAATGGTGCGTTCAGCAATACGGAATGCTATACGCTGCGGATTACCCTGAGCGCTACCAACTTCCGGGAAGACGGCACAACCGACGGCGAAACAACGGAATTTGAAATCCCGGTCAGGGTGATCGAATCCGGCTTTGCGATCTTCCCGAACCCGGCTACCGACGAGGTGACCTTAGACGTGGATATGGACGCTGACCGCCAGGTGAAAGTGAGCATCCTCGACATCACCGGTCGCGCGGTTTCCCTGAATGCATACGACCTGAATAAGGCTCAAAACCGCGTCACCATGGACGTGAGTGCCCTGCCTTCAGGCCTCTATGTGGTTCGGGTTGAAAATGGCAAGCACGTTGGCACGCAGAAGCTGACGATCACCAGGCCTTAATCATTGATAAGAGCGGACGTCATTCTGAGTGTAATGTCGTCGATTTAGCGCCGTGAAAGACCCTACACTACAAGGGTCAACTGAGAATAGCCCCTGATTGAATCGGGGGCTATTCTCTTTCAACCAATTTGCCAACTAGCATTAGCAGTGCATAAACTCGGCACACCATTTAATAAAGGATCAGAAGCCAGGTAAAACAATGTTTTTAGCTTGAAAACAGGCAAAAATCAGCGGCAGGCCGGGGAACCTCCCTAAAACTTCAAAATGAACTGCTTCCCGTTGCTCTGGTCAAAGCTGTTGGAATTGAACTGGTAAAGGAAAGACCCTTTGCGGGAAGATTCTTTGTCTTTTTCGCCAAGCTTTTCCACAATCCCCAGGGCGTTGATCTTGTTGATGAAGTTGCGTTTGTCAATTTTCTGGCCCCAGATGGCTTCGTAGAGGTTCTGGAGGTGGCGCATGGTGAACTTTTCAGGCAGCAACTCAAATCCGATGGGTTTGGTAGAAGCGCGGTCGCGCAGCAGCGCAATGGCGCGGGAAACCATGGTGTTGTGGTCGAAAATCAGCGGAGGGGCTTCCGAAATGCTGAACCAGTTGGCTGAATACTGCTTGTTGAGCTTGTCATTGTGCTCCCGGATATTGATGAGGGCATAGTAGGCTGTAGAGATGGTACGTTCGCCAGGGTCGCGATCCACTTCGCTGAAAGTTGCCACCTGCTCCATGTAAATGTTGTCCAATCCGGTATAATGTTTCAAAATCCGGATGGCTGCATTTTCCAGATTTTCCTCTTTTTTCAGAAAGCCGCCCACCAAAGACCATTTTCCTTTTTCGGGTTCAAAATCTCGTTTGATCAGCAAAATTTTCAAATCCTCGCCGTCGAACCCAAAAATGATGCAATCCACCGCCAACAAAACCTTGTCCTCCGCGCTGTATGAATGGATCATGTT